>CAZHZL010000010.1:0-51134 GCA_964537245.1 uncultured Oscillospiraceae bacterium | reverse complement strand
TTATTTGAAGTTTTTTTAAAAAAACTCTTGACTTTTTATAGTTAGTCTCCTTTATAGTTTGGTTTTCCATCTTTCCATTTAAAAGTTTCGGGAATAGGAATCGCTTTTTTTCCGTCATAACCATATTCATAATATTCGTTTTTTTCGTAGTCAAGAAGGATTCCGTCTCCGTTTAAATCAACTCTAAACTGCTTCCCTGTACTAACTTTATATTTATAGTTTTTAAGTTTAAATTCAAAGGTGCTTTTTGTACTTGCGACATTTATAATTTCTGAATTTTCATCAGGTGACAATTCAATTACACTCACAACAATGGCATTTTCTACTTTTGGAGTATTAACACATATATCTTTTTTCTGATATGCACATATTCCCTTTTTGTTATAGTCCACATACCAACCTCTCAGCGAATCTGTTTCTCCAATATAAGTTTTGTAAGATAAGTCATGTTCTGAAAAACTTCGTATGAAGATATTCGGCTTTCCTTTTTCGTTCGTATAAATAATATTTTTTTCATCATCTGCAATAATATTTTCGGGTTTAAAACCGCTACATTTCCAAAGTTCTTTTTTATTACTTGACACATGGCTATCATATGCAGATATACCATTAGGCATAATACTCCAGTTAAGCGTGTATATGTGTGAAATGTCCGAACTGACAGTATCAATTACAAAAAATAGTTTTCCTCTTTTATCAAATATTATTTCTCGATGATGAACAATATTTTCTGCACCGTAATAACCGTCTTTATAAATTCCTTCAGTATAAACAAAATTTTCGCTATCCAGCCATTTATAACCTATTACATCGGGATATGCTTCAAAGCAATGCTGTTCCGTATGTCTGTTTCTTGCTTGTCCTTTCCCGTCAACCAAAACTGTATTTTTGGAGAGTGAACTGTACGAATATGTATCAAATTCCTTTGCATATTCCCTTTGTTCTTCGGGTAAAGTTTGAGAAAAACCATATGTGTTCATCCCACCCGAAATCAAAAAATCTCTTCCATATCCGCAAAGCTGTATGTCGTTTACAGCTTCCGCCGTATGTCCGCTTCCTTTTCTCGGAGCAAAAAAATACATATAACGGCTGTCTATGTTCCAACCTTCTCTTATAACACTCACGCCTCCGTATGGAAAGAAAACAGATGTGAATTTCGGTTCTTCCGCTGATTTTCCAAGCATTGCATTGTTCATCCTATTTTTCACATCGCAATCTAAATGCCACTGTGCATTAAGTTCCTCAGACAATGTTTTTTGAAAAACACAATCGTTTATATCGTACGGTGCTTTTTTAAAAATGGTTACCGAAGAATTTGGGTACATTCCATAAGGTGTTTTTATTACACAAAGCATTTTATTCATATTTGAGATTTCTTCCCTTATTTCATCAAGTACGCTTTTATCATTAAGTTTTTCACTCATAAAATAATATTCTTCAACAAATGCCTTGTTATACCAGATTGACTGCTCAGTTGCCGTTCCGTCGGGGTGTAAAGACTTAGAAATCCCCTCTTTCCATCGTGATACCGCTATTTTTGAATATACAGGAGAAGAAAGAAATTCCGAAAAACATTCCGAGGTTTCCAAAACCCATGCGGCAACATGGATAACCTGATTAGGAATTCTCAGCCTCCCATCCTTCATCATAGGTGCCATCCCATATGTCATAAGTGAAAGTGCTGTTTCGGCAAATAATAAGGACGGAAACAAATCTGTATTTTCTGATATAAGATGAGCAACCTGTTTTAACAGGGTTACAATATAATAACTTCTTTTTCCCGAATCAAACCCTTGTCCCCACGCCCAAAGATTAGGTACATTACTTTTTGACAGAAGCATTTCATCGGACATTGCATCAAACTCAGCCTTATGGCGTGTAATATATGAACTTAGGTATATAAAATAAGCATTCAAATATTTTTTATTTCCTGAATCAGAATACTTATCCAAAAATCTTCCGAGTTGTTCAAGCATAGGCGAGCAATCAGCATCATTGCAATCACTAAACCACTTTATTTCATTTTCATCTTTTTCTGAAAGTGTTTTCAAATCACCAAAAACTCTTTCATATATTTTATCATATTTTAAACGTGAAAATTCTTTAAGCTTCATATCACGGTAATAGTCAAGAGCTCTATTAAATTCTCTTTTTTTTACATAATTTTTTACCGTCAGAGACATTTCAGAATTATCAAGATTTTCACAAAGAAACTTTGCAGTCTCTTCTTCATTCATATTTTCATAAACGAGTTCCTGACTTTTATATATACCGAAATATTCACTTTTTTTCAGTTTTTCTGCATAATTGGGAATATCTTTATTTGACGAACAAACCCTCACCCCTGTTTCAAAGCATTTATAATATGGCTGTACATACATTGTATATCCACTTTCAACTATGCTATCTAGCGCTACACTTCCTCCACAAAGAGCAACAAATATGTCTTTTTTATCAAAACACCATTCGCATACATTACCTACCATATCATAAAGTCCGTATTCGTTCGGAAGTTTTAAGCCCACCTCTTTAGGAAGCATAGATTCCCCATAAAGCCAGGCATAATCATTTTTTCCGTCATTCAAACGCTTATCCCCAAAAAGATATGCATCTTTGTTACTCGCACAGGCATTGTGCCATTCTTCAGATGTGGGAAGTCTGTAACCATCTGAAGTTGTACACATAGAAATATTTTCAAATTCAATTATACCATTTCTGTAAATATTTCCGTTATTATCGTAATAAACAGGTTCAATCCCTATAAACTCCGATAATGCATTACAAAATTTTACACTATCATACCATGTTATATTTCCAACCGGACAACTACCCTTTCCACTTCCGCAGGAGATATCGTAATATCCATGTTTTTTTGCCCAATAAGAAACGCAGTCCCATTCCTCTTTTGTTATTTCGTATTCGGAAAAATATGTACCGTATATATTTTTCATAGTGCCTCCTAATATGAAAAAAGAGGGATAGCTTATCCCTCTTTTTTTATTTACTTTCCGATAAGCTCTTTATATTCTTCCAATTTGGTGTATGTAAGCTCCGGCATACTTCCATCTGCCATAGGACCTACATTCACAAGAAAATTACCGTTCCAATTTTTACATTTATTGTAAGTATCAAGTAACCATTCTACACTTCTGAAGTTCTTGCTCTGATACATAAAGCTCCACCATGGACCATCAGGCCACAGCATACAATATTCCCATGGACCTTCCGGTTTTTCTTGCGGGAATTTAACTTCAGGTGTTTTGAAATCTCCAACTCCAAACAGCCTGTTATTAAATATTATTCCTGGTTGTAAAGATCTTATTTCTTCTGGTGTAGTAACATCATAAGGATACTCACATGAGCCATCAAACCACAAAATATCTATCTTGCCATAATTTGTGAGAAGTTCTTTTAACTGTCCTCGTATATATTCATGATATCCCTTTTTAAATTCTTCAGACGGCTCAGGAATTGAATCTACCTTTTCATGGTCAATATTATAAAGCAAATCTGTAAATCTGCCATAATTAAACGACATATAGTCACGCATATAATGCCAATCCGGAGGAGAATAATAAAATCCTGTTTTTATACCATATTTACGACAAGCTTCTACAAAATCTTTCACCAAATCCATTCCTGGTTGATACTTTCCTATATTAAAATCTCCGTATTGAGACGGCCACAACGCAAATCCTTCATGATGTCTTGTTGTGAGAACTGCGTATGTAAATCCAGATTCTTTGAGACTTTTCATCAGCCTATCCATAGATGCAGCAAAATTAACAGGCTTAAACTCCTTTGCCATATCCCAATATTTTCTTGGTGTTATCCGATATTCTACTCCCAACTCAGTTTCGTATGGTTTGTTTGCTATCATTCCCCACGATAAATCAATACAACCATTTACAGAAGATAATCCATAATGAAGAAACATACCTATATTACCACCGTTTTTAAACCACTGTGCATCAGGGTGAGTAGAATATTCAAAGCAATTTTTTTTCTGTTCCTTTACACCTATCATCTCATGTTGTTGTTCAACAGCATCTGATTTTTTATTACTCATTTTTTTAACTCCCAATCTATTTATTATTCTTTTTCCATTCATCAAGCTGTCTTTGTAACTCTTCTACAATTTTATCAATTCCTGCTTTTTTTAGCTTTTCACTTCTTTCGGCAACCTTAGCTTTATGATTCGATACTGCACCTGTGGAAAGGTCGGCATATTCTGTAATAACTGCATTACACTGCGCTATTTCAATTTTTACAGGATCTGAATCAAAAACAAAGCCTGCGGCAGAAGGAATAACAGCTTCTGAGTCAATCTTTTCTATCACTTCATAATAATTATCAATATCTGTAGTTGTAAGATGAGAATTAAAAGTATTGCCTACTACCCATTTATACAATCCGTAGTCGTTGTCGCTTGTTGCCTGAGAAACATAGCCCTTTGTTTCAATCTTTCCATTTTCCAGAACATCATAATGATTTCCCTCAATACCGTAAACTAAAAGATTATAAAGCTCAGCACCTTTTTTCGTGTTTACAAGATCAAGAAGTTTTACCGATGTTTCAACATCGCTGCATGTTCTCGGGATTACGCTTGCCGTAGACGTCTGTGCACCTAAAACGCTGTAATTGTCAAGGTCAATTACATCAATTGGGAAACCGTATTTCTTACTGTCTGCCTCTGCCTGCCAATCGTAGTACTGGTGCATCCAGAGATCATAACCATCTTTTTTTCCTTCGTCACCACCACGATTCTGAAGTCCCAATATATCAGCTCTGATGTATCCTTTTTCAAACCAGTCTCTTGCAACATCGTACATAAGGAGCTGAGAATCAACTTCCGCAAGATTCACCGCTTTAAGTTCGTCGTCTTCAATCAAAGTTCCCGCAAGCGTACCAACAAGTCCCACATAACCTTTTAAACGTATAAATTCCAAAAGGTTTGGTGAAGCACCCTTGTTAAGTTTTCCGTTTTTCTTTAAGGTTTCAAGATACTTTTCCAACTCATCATAACATTCCTGCGTAGCAGTTGTGCTGTTAAAGAACACATTCTGAAGTTGTTCTTTATCAAGATATATATCTGAATTTTCCTTATGAGTTTTAAGACCTCTTCTCATTTCTGTTGCAGCTTGTCTGTTAGGCACAATGTAACGACGCCCCTCATAGCTGTTTACCTCCCATATATAATCGGGTATCTCTTTTAAAAGATCCGGAGCATACTCGTTCAGTTGGTCAGTTATATCAAGTATAGCACCTTTTTTTATCTGTTCAACCCACGGAACGAGATAACCATTCCATGCAATATCTATATTCTCTGAAGCCGCCATCATAAGCTGCCATTTTTCTGCATATTCAGCCGGTTGAATAATATCAAACTCAACAGATACACCGGGAAGCTTTTCTGAAAGCTTTTTGTTAAATTCATCCCATACCATATCCGAGTCCTTCTGCTTTCCGGGACCTATCATGAGCCATTTTAGATGTACATTTCCCTCTGAATTTTTCTTACCGACCGTACAACCCGAAAAACCCGTTACACAAATTCCCAGGCAAAGCAGCATAGCAATTTTGTTTTTAAATCCTTTTTTCATTTTTTACTCTCCTTTTGTATGTTTTAATATAAAATTAATAAGCGGTGATTTATCATGCAAAAAACCGTGCGGATGATGTCCCTGCATCCCTCTCTGAATTACCAAAAGTAAATCCTTTTTATTTTCATATACTTCTTCAAGAAGCTGTCCGTTTTCCTCATATATAACAGTTTTATCCTGAGTTCCATAAAGCATTACTATAGGAATATTATTTTCCATCACAGAAAATGATTGCTTTATTGGATGATATTTAAAATCATCCAATAGTTTTGCTCTCGTTATTCCCGGATAGGCTGCAATAAACTCCTTTTTCCATACATGTTCTTCAACATATCTCCCCGGATAGCTCAAAAAATTCAAGACTGGTGCATCAAGAAAAATACATTTTACACACTCCGGAAAAAAACCTGCAAAATTAATCGCGTGTGCACCACCAAGGCTCATTCCCACAGGTACACATTTATCAGAAAGTCCATATTCCAAAGATAAAAATTCAACAAATCTCTTTTTTAATTCACAATCCTCATATGTAGCAAATCTGCTGCTGTTTTGAACATATGCAAGGTGAAAGCCTCTTTCTACCATTTCTAGCTCTGTTTCAGGAAATGCGTCCCAATACTCAGTTTTTAAAAGCCAGTTTTTATTTTTATCTGCTTTTTTGGGAAATACAATAATTGCCTCCCTTCCTTCGAATAAAAAACTTTTTTTGTCAAAGTCATAAAACTTTTCCATATTTTTCCTCCTTTCTACACTATTTGCTTATTATCTTACCAATAAAATCTGCACCGTCTGTGTTCCATTCAGGTGTACATACATAAGATCCGTGAGTTCATCGTCTTTTACATTGTCGTAGGTCATAATCTCTTCTCCGCTAATAACTTTAAATTTTTCAGTATAAGTGTCGTAAACCGTAATAGAAACACCTGTACGTGCACTCACAGTTTTTAAATCATCAGCAAGACTTGTAACGGCACTTGGTTGTTTACTGTCTGAAAATGAGAGTATACCACCGTCAAAAGCATACGGATAACCAAGGAAAAATCCGGGAGCAACTGAACTGTTATACTGTGAACCGTAAGCATCACCTGTTCCACCGATTTCGGGAGTGTCTTTGTCTGAAATCGGTATTCTTCTTTCAAAGACATTCATTTTACCCTCGCTATTAATGTTATAACGTACTATATCACCTTGCTGTAAATCGGATATACCTATCTGACTTCCTGTCTTCCACTCTGTTCCGGAAATATCATCTGCTAAAATATAATTTTTTTCTTGAGTTCTTGAGTACACGCTCATTACATTTACCTTTTCTCCATCCTCATCTACAGATTGATATACTCTCGAAAAAAATCCAATCTCACTTGAAGCATTGATAACATTTACCCCTGAAGAACGTACTATAACAAATTCAGCAACCTTTGCTTTTGAAAAATTATACGCCTCAACGATATATTTCCTATCAGTGACAAAATACGACCGTGATTCGATAGAAAAAAGAGATTCCTTTGTCAAATCATCAGGTACAACAAACACTATTGTATTATCATTGATTGAAAAATTGTTTGAAAAAGAATAATTTCCTATCTGATAAAGATACTCTGTTTTTGCCGGATTAGAAAAATCCTTTGATAAGCTTGTAAGCTCATCCTCATATCCGTTTTCACAAGTTTCTGTGTCAATCCACGTAACAAGATTGTCGTTGTTAGTTCTATAACCTATCATCTGTCCGATAACAGAGGAATTTATTTTCGTTTTAATTTCGTTTATTCCTTTATAGTTTTTTTCATCTATAACTACTTTTTCTGCCAAAACGATTTCTCTTGTAAATCCGTTCCAGTCATACACCTTAATTTTTACATAATTATCAAATCCGACGTCGTTTGCGATTACCCCGGTAACATATCCGTAAATTTCTCTCGCATCGTACGCCACCTCTGCACCTGCTACTTTACCATAAATATTAAGATAAAGCGAAAGCATAGAATTTATTTTATAATCGTCAATTTTCCCATTATTAATAAGATATAAAAAATCCTCTGAATATTCCGTTTTCTTTCCGTCCACAACTACATACTCATCCGTCATTTCGGTCATTTTACCGCTTGAGGAATCTGTCGACACCTGAATTTCATAAACTCTTGCATTTGCAGTATCGGGTACAGTAATCCCCTGTGCGTTTGTTATTACCTTATCTGCTGCAACAGAAAGAACATCGTATTCCTTTATATCTTCAATATAATATCTTTTTGTTCCCTTTTTAAAACTTACAAGAATATCTTTATCTTCAGGCTCTGTATCCAAAACAGGTTTACCATATTTATCATAAATCTTTCCATCAGCAACTTTTGCTACAACATAATCCACATAAGAAAGTATATTTACAACTTCATACCTATTGTCATCATCATTATTATAAAAAAGTATCTCTCCGTTTTTTAAAGTAAAATCCGTATGCTTGAGATTCGTTCCGCAACCGTTTAAAATTTCAAAAGCCGAAGCTTCAACAACAAGCTTTTTTGATTTTTCCTTCAATTCATCAATATAGAAAGTTACCTCAATACTATTATCCGAAAGTCTGTTTGCTGATTTTATCATTTCAAGATTTATCGTAATACTTTCGCAGTCGTTATCCTTCTTCAAATAGAGAATATCTTTTTCTTCATTTGTATTAACATAGAAAATTACATTGTAACCCAAAAGAGATGTTCTGTCTTTAAGATCATAATTATAAATATCATCGCCGATGGAAATTGTTTTTTCTTTTAACCCTCCGTTATCTATAAGCGAAGAATATTCAGTTCCGGTAACAAATCCTTTTCTTTCTTCAACAGAAAGATAATGCATAAGCGCACTGTTTCCTTCCTGTACCGTCCACGAATCCTTGTCTCCGTACGAGGTCTGTACAGCCACATTAGCCTTAAGAGTATTTACAATCAGCTGCACAAAATCGTAATTTGTTAGCTTTTGAACATCTGTAATTTCAATTCCGTTTGTGAGCTTAAGTTCAGTTGCCATGCGGTTATAGCCCGCCGTATATCCGCCTGTCGCATCTGCTTTCACACTATACCCCAAGAGACTTACAAATACTTTAATCACATGATTCAGGCTTGTAATCTCATTCGGACGGAAGGTGTTATCCGAATAACCTGATATAAGCCCTAACTGCTTTGCTGTATATATATCTGCGGCATTTTTGTGATTCAGAGGAATATCAGAAAAGGGATTTTCCTCTTTCACACTTTTTTGTGTCATTCCACGCATCCTTACAGCAACTGACACAAGTTCACTTCGTGTAACGTTAGCAAGAGGTTTAGCGTCTTTATTGTTCCACACGCCTATTGCACTCAAAAATGCAATATTTTCGCTGTATCTTGCTTCGTCAATTTCCGTTTTCACAACATCTTCAGAATTACCGGTTATACCAAATCCAAAAAGCATAACCGCCAGAAGAAGCAGTGCTGAAAATGCTTTAAATTTCTTCATATTACTTACCCTCCGTTATTCCAAGTACTCTGCATATAATCACAGCAATTTCGGCTCTTGTTGCATTGTTCAGGGGATTGAAATTGTTATATGTATCCCCCTCTATGATTCCTGCACTCTGCATATTAGAAACTGCATCTATTGCATAAGAAGAAATTTCATTAGAATCTGAAAATTGAACACTTGCCTTAATTGCAGGAAGTTTACCTAAATATCTGTCTATTATAACCGCAACATCCTGTCTCGTAATATTGTAATCAGGTCCAAATATATTGTTTCCCGTACCGTTAATTAAGCCAAGTGATGATGCCGACGAAATATACTTATAATACCATGCATTTTTTGAAACATCAGAAAAATCCGATGTTGAACTAACATTAAGAAGATTGAACGCACCGACAAAAATTTTCACAAATTCCGCCCTTGTGATATAATCTTGAGGTCTGAACTTACCTGCACCATCACCCGAAACAATACCTGCCTGTGCAAGCTTTTCAATGCTTTCTTTAGCCCATAAAACACCTGAAATATCATTAAAGCTTATTCCGGTAGTTGCACTTTCCTTTTGTGGCACTGAATTGCTTTGAGAAAATGACGAGCTCCCTCCGCTTGTACCACCGCTGACAGTACCTGTAATTCCTCCCGTTACTGCTCCCTGGGTCTTATAATATGCCACCTTTTGTGTATAATAATTCTGTAATTCTAAGAGGTTATTGAAGCTTACTCCAATAAAATCAGAATAAAACAGCTGCAAGTTATACGGTGTGATGCCTGAAAGCTGAGATAAATCTATTCCGAACATTGTAGAATTATCAGAAAGGAGTTTCTCTGTTTCATCACGGGAAGTTGTTGTTGAAAATTCAGCAATCTTAACACTTTGGTCAAAAGCTGTGGACAACAACGAAAGTGCAGTCTGAAAATCGTTTGACTTTACAGCTTCGGAAACATTCAGTGAAGAATACACAAGTCCTTCTTTTTTATTTGCTTTCAACTCTTCATAAATTTTTATACTGTCAAGATCAAGAGTAAAATACTGTATATAACTATCAAAAATCTCAGGATATTTACCCGCTGTCGATGTACGGATAAGCTCTGCTCCGATGTACTTGTTAAAAATGCTTTTTACTTTTGTTTCGGTGTAACCGTCCGTCAAAGCGTTTATATCCGAAACAGATTTTTCAACAATTTTGTCTCTCTCAGAAAGAGTTTTCAGGTCTTCAACTTCAATTCCCACTGACGACAGTTCCTTCGAATAGGAATTAATAATTTGCTCTCTTTGCGTGCTGCTTGTTGTCATAAGAAGCTCATCTATGGCCTTTGTTCTATCAAAAGCACTTACAAAATCAAGAATTTCAGCCTTCAGATTGCCATTATCCTTTATAAGAATCAAATATATACCGCTTGTTGTATAATCTGAAAAATCCATTGTGAGAGAATATATGCTTTTTGAATTTTCTGTCGTTATATCAACCTCGTCATAATATGCAAAAACATCTGTTCCGTTATCCTCCGACAGCGTCGAAAGCTTATTTAAAACAGCATTTTTTGCTTCTTCAATATATAAATCCGGTTCGTTTTCAAATGTATCAAAAGAAGTTCCCAATGCATTTTTTACAAAATCGGGCGTTACCGTCATAATCAAAACGCTTCCATCCTTCAAGGCAGTTTCCCCGTTTACAGTAATAAGATTTTCATTTTGAACTGTTTGTGCTCCTGCGTTCATAAACATTATTGCAAAAGCAAGAGCCATCGTAATCAATTTTTTTATCATAGCCAATTCCTCCGATATTATCCTTTTACAGCACCAACAGTAAGTCCCTTTGCAAAATATTTCTGAAAGAAAGGAAATACGCAAAGCATAGGGCCTGCCGCAACAACCGCCAACGCAAATCTCATACTTTCACTGGGGACCTCAAAATTCGCTGCAAACATACTTGTTGCTGAATTTTTTGCCATATCGTTTATAAATTCTGTTTCTCTCAAAACTCTTTGTAACAGATACTGAAGACTATACAGTCTTTCGTTTCTTATGTAAAGCATTGATGTCATCCAGTCATTCCATTTCCCCAGCAAAGTCATAAGACCTATGGTTGCAAGAACAGGCTTGGAAAGAGGAAGAATGATTCTGAAAAAAATCTTCATTTCACTTGCACCATCAATCTTCGCAGACTCCATAAGTTCCGGTGGCAAGCCTTGAAAAAATGTTCTTATAATAACTATATGCCATGCACTTGCAAGCCCTGAAAGTAAATAAATAAATATGGTATTGTCAAGGTGGAGATACTGTGTATTCAAAATGTATGTAGGAATCATACCACCCGAAAAAAGCATAGTAAATGCAAGAAATAATGTTATAGGTCTTCTGTATCTGAAATCTTTTTTCGCAAGAGGATACGCAACAAGTGACATAGTAAGCAAAGCAAGCAAGGTACCGATTATAGAATAAAATATCGTTACGGCGTATGCGTCAAATATCTGCTGTGGATTTCTGAAAAGCGTTCTGTAAGCCTCAAGCGACCATTCAACAGGAAAAAGCGTATATCCTGCAATATCTATCGATTTTTCTGATGAAAATGAAATAATAATAACAAGCAGAAACGGTATAATAAATGTGCAGGAAAGAAGCGAAAGAATTATATAGTGAATTATACTTCCGTATTTATTTTTAGTCATACTTTTGCTACCTCCTTAATACAAAGAATTTTCGGGATTGATTATTTTTACAATCTTATTCGTACAAATAACCAGAATAAATCCCACAAATGACTGAAACAGTCCCACAGCAGAGGTGATACCTATATCTCCTCCCCTTAATCCGCGATAAATGTATGTATCAATAACATCCGTTACGGGATACAAGCTTCCTACATCGTTCGTTACCTGATAAAACAGTCCAAAATCGCCTCTTAAAATTCCTCCTACGGCAAGAATACCCATAATTGTTGCGATAGGTATCAGGGACGGAATGGAAATATTCCATGTTTTCTGCCATTTTGAAGCACCATCGAGATCTGCCGCTTCAAACAAAGAATCGTCTATACCCATAAGTGCGGCATAATATACAACGCACCCCATACCAATCGACTTCCATTCCTTGACAATCACAAGTATAAAAGGCCAGTATTTTGATTCTCCATACCAATTGACTTCACTTAAGCCGACAGCTTCAAGTATGTTGTTAAAAACACCATAAACAGGATTAAAAAGTGTGTATGTAATATACGCAACAATAACATAAGATATAAAGTGCGGAAAAAGCATGGTTGTTTCAAAAAATTTAAGCCATTTCATTCTTTTTATTTCAAATAAAAGCAGTGCAAGTGTAACACACAAAACAATGTCGAGTACCAAAAATATAAGATTATATCCTATCGTGTTTCTGGTAACCCTGAATGCGTCCTGAGAAGTAAAGAAAAATTCAAAATTTTTAAGTCCTATCCATTTACTTCCGAAAATCCCCAACGAATAGTTGTAATCCTTAAAGGCAAGAATTGTTCCGACCATTGGTATGTAATGAAATATGAAAAAGTATATTATCGCCGGACATGCCATCAGAAGTAAATCAAAATCATATTTCTTCTTTTTCTTAATTGAGTTATTGCAAGTTTTCATAGTAAGCTATCATCTTCCTTTCAAATATATATAATTATACCATTTTTTAATTTTCAGTTCAATGCCAAAAAATATACTTTAGTATCTAATTTCTACTTACTTTTTTTGGGAATATAAGTTTCACCACAGTTCCTTCACCTATAATACTGTCAACCATAAGTGAGCTCTCTTCTCCAAAAACAATTTTTAATCGTCTGCATGTATTGCACAAGCCAAGAAATTCGCCATCGGTACTGCTTTTTGTAATGAGTTTCATTTTTAATCTTTCAAGTGTTTCTTTATCAATCCCCACACCGTCATCCTTTATAGAAAAAACTATTTTTTCTTCTTCTGAATATGCCTTAATCTGTATTTTTCCTTTATAGCTTTTTGGCGCCAGTCCATGACAAACACAATTTTCGATAATTGGCTGTAAAGAAAGCTTGAGCATTTTATTATTTATTATTGAATCATCTATATCCCATTCCACACAAAAACAATTTGAATATCTTATATTAAGAATACTCACATATTGCTTTGCATTCTCAATTTCTTCATAAATATGAACTGTTTTGTTTTCTATATCAAGATTCTTTCTGAATAAATCGCCCAAAATTTCTATAGTCTCCGACACTTCGTTTATTCCTCCGCATTTTTCTATTGCCATGAATTTTATAACTTCAAGAGTATTGTAGATGAAATGAGGATTTATCTGCACTTGCAGTGCATAAGCCTGATATTTATTAAGAAGTGCAAGCTGTTCTTCAAGCTTTTTTCCCATAAGTACATTGCTTGAAATGCTATTTTTTATACTCTCAATTATATACTCCATCTCATCCAAATTATCGTTTTCGCTACTATTATTGTTTTCTCTGATAATACTGCTGATTTGTTTAATCGGCTTCACGCTGATGTTGGATACAATTCTAGCGGGAAATGTTCCCAATACTACACTTATAATAAAAATAGTAATCAGAAACAGAAAATCACTGTTCTGCCTTGCATTCTTTTCCTGCACCGAAGTCATCAGAATATAGCCTAATGCATAATTCTTTGAGGGTTCAAACGATATTATTTTGTTGCTTTGTTCATATGTAGTAGCTTCGAATCCGTTGAATTCAAAGTTTGTTATATCCGAAAGTTTTTTTCCTAAATAATGGTAATCATCGCTGTAAATAACCATTTCGTCATCTTTGTTCACAAGTATAATATTGTCTCCCGTTAATTCCTCAGATTTAAGCATATTCCCTATCTTTTCGATATCAATATTTACTACAACAGCTCCTATTTTCACCTTATCATCCAGATATAGAGGATGCACAAAGGTTAAAACGAGGGGGTACATATCATTTTTTCTTCTGACTACAATGTCGGAATCATACATTTTATGTGTCAAATAAGCATCATACCAGTTGTTGTCTCTAAAATCATCAATATGCACAAATTTATTTTCGCTATAAACATACTTGTTTTTTTGTGAATATAGATATATCGAATCTATATATTCATGAGTCATAGCCATAACAGAAAATGTATTTTCAGGTGTGTTTTCAATATCTTTTTTAGTATCGTAAGCTGCAATATCTCCATAATTTAAAATGTTTTCGGAGTTTTTTTCTTCTTCCTTCTCATCCGGTGAATAAAGTAACAAAAACTGCTGCACTTCGTTCTGAAGTGAAATTTTCACCGCAAGTTTTTTTACATCAAAAATAATACTGTCAATCATTTCAGAGACGCGCTTTACGGCGGAACTGTTAATTCCGTACATATCATTTTCTATTCTTTCTATCTGATACCTGTAAAAACTGAAACACACTACTACAAGAAGTGACACAATCAGACTCCAACATATGATAAAATTTCTTATATAAAGCTTACTTTGATAAGCTTTTTTTACATATGACCAAAAAGGTCTATTACTTTTTTTCATCTTCATCACCAAATTTTAGTAAATAAGCATGATATTCCTTGGGAGCATAGCCTGTATGTTTTTTAAAAAGTCTGAAAAAGTATTTAACCGAGCCAATACCTACTTTTTCACTTATTTCATACACCTTATATTTTTTCTTTTTCAAAAGTTCAATTGCTGCTTCCATACGAACCTTTATAACATAATCGGTAAATCTTTCACCCGTATATTGCTTGAATACTCTCGAAAAATAAACAGAATTTAAATAAACATGATCAGCAACTATGTCAAGTGTAATAGGTTCGCTGTAATGTTCATTTATATAATCAATAGCTTTCTGAATTATAATACGGGTATAATCGTTTTTATCTGTTTCACATTCCTTGGTAAGCTTTGTGAAAATATCTTTAAGCCACAACCTGAGCTCCTGAATGTTTTTACATGAAAAATCCGTTATTTTTTTTAAAGTAAAATATTCGTCAAACTTACGATCAATTTTAAAATTATTATTATCAAAGCTGAGTATAAGTGCAGTAATCATATCATAGATCGCTCTTCGTATTTCTTCTGTCGAAAAGTTTTCTATGTTATCTACAAACTCATCCACAAGCTTCATCGTCTCTTCAACATTTCCCATTGCAATATTAGAAGATATAAGTTTATACATTTCCCTCTGATTATTCTTTTGAAATACATCCTTTATATTATTTTTTTCTACCAAAAAAATATTTGAATACAAATTCTTTATAGCGCCTCTGCTTTCAAGGCCAAACAGCTCTTTAATATTTTTTAAAATAAAGCTGAGATGTGCTTCAACAGTTTTCTCAAACTGATATACATCACATATAACACGTGATATTATAAATAAATTATACTCACCCTCATTATTGCACAGATTACTGCAATATATCTGCTTATTATCTGATTTTAAAATATTAATGACAGCCATTTTGAAATCATCTTCAAAATATTGCCATTTTTCATTGATAAATTTTCTGTAATTCAATATACTGATAGAAATAATTGCACAGGGTTTTTCGTCAATTTTTTCATCCTTTTTAATTTTATTAAGAAGGCTTCTGAGTTTTTGCTCGCTCAAAGATCCATTAACCGCATCAAAATAAATCTGCTCCTCAGATACTTCGACCGGAGAAACGGGCTCACATCCGTTTAACCTTTTCTTCAGATCAAGCTCATTTTTGATATTATTAAGAATCGTTTTTATCTGTTCAGTTTTCGTTGGTTTTAAAAGATACTCCGCAACATTATAATGTATAGCCTCATGAGCATATTCAAATTCCTTATACCCGCTTATAAGAACAACCTTGATATCAAGCTTGTTTTCATAAACATATTTAGCTATATCAAGTCCGGTTCCATTAGGCATTCTTATATCGGATATAATAACATCTGCACTGTTTTCTTTAATATATTCAATAAGCGCATTTCCGTTTTCAAATATTTTTACAACCTCAAAAGCAGGATTTAAAGCTGAAATTATTTTCTCTAAGCCTTCTCTTATGAATATTTCGTCATCTGCTATAAGTACACTATACACAAACATAACCTCCATAGTAATCTGTATTTTTAACAAAAGGAATTGCATTTTTGTTAATTTATTTAAAAAATGCAACTCCTTTTCTCGATTTAAATTTTATTTCCAAATAGAAATATCATCAATATAAATTTTTGAATAATGTTTATCTTCCCATAAATCAAGCATAGCAATCATGTTAACATAAGTTCCGTCTTTAATTGTTCCGATAAGTATACCGTCAACATATAAAAGCATGTCCTTACCGTTGGAATAATCGAACTTAAATTCATGCCATCCTTTTGTTCTTTTTACAGTTGAAGCAGTATGAACATCTCCGTGAGTCCATACATAACAGTCACGACTTACATCTGTATTTATACCTATTGCCTGATGAGGACTCTGGTATTCATTTTCGCTTACATTGACAAGGAAACGAGAGTCAATCTCCGAATCTGCATAATCATATATCCAGACAGTTGCAATAAGGTTTTCTTCAGAAGCATATTCGTTGCTGAGATAAAATTTTTCAAGTCCGATTTTTGCAGACTTCTTTCCTTCTCTTGCAAATTCATCTGTTACAAAGTCACTTGTTGTCTTACCGAGATTTGCAACAAATCCATAAGGTTCCTCTTCAAAGGACCATGACTTAACAAGTTCTTTTCCTTTAACGCTGGATTCACCCTTCGGAGCATCCTTTGAAGGAGCCTCCATCTCAATCTCAGTTGCCTGGGTTTTCATTTCATTTTCCGGATTATCAGAGTCGTTCATATGACCTGTAAATTTGGTACTTGCCTTCATAATTTCCGATGATGGCGGAGTAATGTAAGGATTGTCGAAAAATCTAAGTATCTGCTTTGCTGTTCTGTTGTCGATTTTGCTTTCCATATCAGCTCCGTTTTCGCTGATAATGATGAGACCGTTATCATTCCAGAATACTTCCTTACCCAATCCTTCTGCAATAGCTCTTAAAGGAACAAGCGTTCTGTTGTTTTCGATGAATGCAGGCTCATCTGTCTCTTTTTCTTCACCGTTTACAATAATCTGTTTGCTACCGATAACCAAAGATACTTCCCTGCCGTCACTTACAATTCCAACCTTTTTTTCAGCTTCGTTCCAGGACACCTCCGCACCGAAGGCTTCGGCAATGAATCTTACAGGAACCATCGTTCTTCCGTTTACAATAACCGGCATAACTGCATGGTTGTCGCTGTCTATATACTGTGCACTGTTACCTATAAAGGCCGCATTTGAGCCGGGCTTCATAGTTAAGCTGTCTCTTATAAGCTGTCTCTGGGTTGTTCCTATTTTGGAAACATCAATAGTTTCAAAATTCTTAAGAAGTTCTTTTGAGTAATCTTCATCACTTATACTAAAGTCCCTTTTATCAACATTTCTGAAGAATGTTGTATCAACATCACCTTCATAATTGCCTGAAAGTGTGCTTATCTTCGGAAAACCTTCATGATAAGAGATACCGTTTGAATTGAGCATAAAATTCTGCGTAATTAGGTTACCTGAAGGCTTTTTATATTCTTCACCGTTGTCAAGAATTGTATAAAGCTTCGGAAATGCCTCTTTCCACACATCATTTTTCCAAAAGGTTTTATTTTCAAGTTCCTGAAGCTGAGTATAATATGCGGAAGCTTCGCGTGAGCTTAAATCGTTCACTGCTATTATGGGGAAATTATGGTATCCCGTATTATAAAAAATATTATTTTTAACTATATTATCTCTTCCACCATTTATACTCATTCCACACACAGCATCATATACAATATTGTTTGTAACCTCAACTCCACTAAGGGTATCGTCAAACATAAATGCTCTTACACCGGTACCGCCCGAAGCTCCCATACCGTTTACATCATAAATAAGATTGTTGTTTAATTTTGCTCCTCTGCCTTCAATATAACTTCTTCCTGCACCTATAACTCCGCAATCGTCAGTTTCCTTTACAGCATCATAAAACTGATTGTTTTCGATCGTACAATTTGTATAAATAGTAGCCACACCGAAAGGAAGGTCATGTGCCTCATTATTGGCAATATACATGCCGACAGATGAATTTATAAACGGGTAGGAAAATGTTTTTTCAACTATTCCGATCGAGTGGGAATAACAGTTTGTTATATAGTTTCCACTTGAAATAAGGTTCTCCATATCCCCGCCTCCAAAAATGGAAATACCTGATTTATTCATGGAGTGAATATAGCAGTTATTAAAGCCCACATTATTTGAATTTGTTATTTCTGCTCCGTATTCACCACATTTTCTGAATTCGCAGTTTTCAAATTTTACATTATTGAGATTATCTCCGTAAAATGCAGTATCCTTTGTTATTTCAAATACAATACTTTCAAACAAAACATTCTCAAGATTCTCAGCCTTTATGATAGTAAATTCATCATCTGTCGCAATAGAGAGCTTTTTAGGCTTGGTTTCAGGCAAATAAACATAAAGCATGCCTTTTTCTCTATCGATATAGTATTCTCCCGCTGTATCCAGCTCTTCAAGGATATTAAATGCATAATATCTCTGATTTTTTCTGATACCGTAAGGACTGGGAGTTGATGTGGATATAATTCTCTTTTTCTCTGTATCTATACTGTCGATTTTAAGAGTGCACTGTGCCCAATCGTAATACCACATACCCGAAATCCAGCCGTTCTTTTCATTAACCCATGTTGAAATCCTTTCGTCGTCATAACCGAATGTAGGACCTATTGCGGGATTTTCGCGTTCTTCGGGCGGTACATATCCATCTTTGCCGATATGATCGTCAAGCCAGTTTCTCGGAACAGAGCCGGTATTATAAATTTTCCCTGTTATTAGCCATTCATTTCCGTTCGGATAGCGTGCAAGCGTCAATAGCTCCCCGTCTGCAAAAAGAACAGGAGGCTGTACGGGAGTTCTGTCCTTATATTTTGGATATGCTTCCGGATGGTTTCCGACTCCCATACCGTACTGCTCAATAACTCCAAAATTGTCAATGCCCTGCTTGGTTAAATCTATCTGTACAACCTTATCCCTAACTCCTTCGGAAAGTCTGTTATATACAACTTCATCCGTAATTGCGGTTGCCTTTGATACATCTATGTTCTTTCCGCCCTGGAGGCACACTTCTTCATCATTATATGCTTTCCATGTAACTATATTTTCAGCATTCTTTCCGGAATCTCTTTCATCAAGGACAAGGGTTTCCGAAAGCGGATATTCACCTTCTCTTAAATATATTGTAACCGCAGAATTGTATTCTCTCGCCTTATCTCTTGCCGCATGCAATGTTTTTAGAGGTTCATCAATTGTTCCGTTTGCGTTATCATCGCCCACAGGTGAAACATAGATTTCTCCGGTCTGTGCAAAAACACAAAATCCGGTCATAACCGACATTACAGTCATTACAGAAATTAAAAGGCTTAAAATTTTTCTTAATTTCATGTTTTTTTCTCCTTAATTTTTTTACTCCGTTGTCCATACCTGAATATCGTCTACAAATATGTTGCTGACAGAATTATCACCCCATGCATCAGTAACCTTGAAGTTTTTAAACTTTTTAACATCATCAAATGTAGCAACCAAAACATCGTCAATATAGCATTTTCCGTCTTTACCCGATGAATAGTCAAATTTGAGCTGATGCCATCCTTCCGAACGCTTCACGGTTGTTACAATTTGTTCCGTACCTGATCTGAAAATATAACAATCGCTTGCCCCTGTTGAAATTCCCAAACATTTTTCTACACTTCCGTCATCACAGCTGAAAAGTATGGAACATTTTTCAGCCGCATTGGCATGGTCGTATATCCACACTGTAAGAATGGCGTTTCTTTCACGCGGAAATGTTTTCAGAAGTGTTATAGTATCTTTTGTTATTTTTACACTTTTATTTCCGCTGTGCGCCTTTTCGGTTGATAAGAATTCAACTACATTGCTTCCAAAAGCATACGGTTTTTCTTCCATATTATATTCTTCCAGCAATATATTCTGTGATTCTACAAGTTCATTATTTTCTGTATTTTCATTATTTTCTGCATTTTCTTTATTTTCTGTATTATCCACATTACTGTCTTCTTCAGTATTATCATTTGTTTCCTTATTATCTTGTATGCTGTCTTCTTTTTTTTCTTCGGAAGGAACAGGAATCTTCTGTGTTTCAGGTATTGCCGGCGGTTCACTATAATATCCCGGATCAACAGCCGGTCTTTCCATAGTGGAAACATTTGCATTTCCAAGATATGCCTTATCAGTATATTTAAAGGATTTTTCGGTTTCAGGTGTTATATACGGATTATCAAAATACCACAAAATCTGTTTAGCCGTTTTGTTATCTATTTTGCTTTCGAGATTTGTTCCGTTTTCACTTATAACAATAAGACCGTTATCGTTCCAGAAAACTTCTTTCCCAAGAGCTTCCGAAACAGCTCTCAAAGGAACTAATGTTCTTCCATTTTCAATATAAACACTCTCGTCAATAGTTTTCGGCTGACCGTTTACACTGATTTGTTTTTCGTTTACCGTAAGAATAACCTCTGCACCGCCAAGATTTATTGTAACCTTTTGACTTACATTGTCCCATTTGACATCTGCACCGAAATTTTCAGCTATAAAACGAACCGGAACCATAGTTCTTCCATTTTTCACAACCGGTTTAACCGATGAATTTTCAGCGTCTATATATTTAGCCGCATTACCCATAAGAGCAACATTGGAATTAAGCTTCATTGTAATGCTGTCCCTTATAAGCTGTCTGTAAGATGTACCGATTTTTGTAACATCTATATTTTCAAAGGTTCCAAGTAGATCCAACGTTGAATTTTCGTCATTAAGTCTGAAGTCTCTCAGGTTTTCATTTTTAAACAATCCTACACCGGCTTCACCTTCATAATTATTTGTTACATAATTATATTCACCGTATCCTTCCGGTGCTTTTATTCCATCCGTCATCATAAAAAGGTTGTTGGTTATATGATTATTTCCCGGTGCTTTGTATTCATCCGGCTTATCAAAAATCGAATACAATGAAGGAAAAGCTTCCTTCCACAAATCATTTCTCCATACCTGATTTGAATTAAGCTCGCTAAGCTGCGTTCCGTAGGGATTTCCAGCAATACTTCTAAAATCGTTGATACCTATCGTTCCCAGTCTGTTAAATCCTGTTTTATACATGATGTTATTTTCTATTATGTTATCTCTTCCGCCGTTTAAGCTTACACCTGTCATAACATTATAAAAAATATTATCTGATATTTCAACTCCGCTTAATGTATCGTCAAGCATTACAGCTCTTACACCTGTACCGCCCGATGTACCGAGTCCGCCGATATCGTATATAAGATTATTTCTTACTTTTACACCGCGCCCCTCAATATAACTTCTTCCGCCTCCAACAACTCCACAATCGTCGGTTGCCTTGCAGGCGTCATAAAACTGATTATTTTCAATAATTACATTTACTGCTACCGGTGAAACACCAAAGGGCATATTATGCGCTTCATTGTTGGCAACATATCCGCCGAGAGAATAGTTATAAAAGGGATAAACAAATGTTTTTTCCACCATCCCCATAGTATGTGCATAACAGTTTGTTATATAGTTACCGCTTGACTGCAAGGTTGCGGAATTGCCACCACCCATAATATAGATACCGCTTTTCGTCATTGAATGAACGTAGCAACCATTAAAGCCGGTGTTACGTGAATCGGAAATATATGCACCGTATTGTCCGCAATTTGTGAAAATACAGTTTTCAAATTTTACATTATTAAGATTTTTGCCGTAAAAGCCTGTTGTTTTTGTAACTTCAAATGTAATCCCTTCAAAAATGGTGTTTACAAGTCCCGTTGCATTTACAATTGGAACATTATCCTTTGTGGCAATCGAAATATTCCCGCTGTAATTTTCGGGAAGATATACATACAGCATTCCGCTGTTTCTATCAATGTAATACTCTCCCGGAACATCAAGCTCTTCTATAAGGTTGAAAACATAGTATCTCTGATTTTTTCTTATACCGTACGGACTCGGTGTTTCTGTACATATAATACGCTTTTTTTGTGTATCAATTTCAGATATTTTCAGGTTACACTGCGCCCAGTCATAATACCACATTCCCATCATCCAAGCGTCTTTTGCGTCAACCCATCTTTCTGCTCTGTTGTCATCATATCCGAAGGTTGGACCTATTGCGGGATTTTCACGCTCTTCGGGAGGAACATAGCTGTCTTTTCCAATGTTATCCGGAAGCCAGTTTCTCGGAACAGAACCGGTATCATAGATTTTTCCTGTCTTTAACCATTCATCGCCGTTTGGATAACGTGCAAGTGTCAAAAGCTCTCCTCCGGCATAAAGCACGGGAGGCTCGATGGGTTTTCTGTTGGCGTATTGGGGATATGCTTCAGAAGTGTTTCCCACCCCCATACCATATTGCTCTATAACTCCCAGTTCATCAATTCCCTGTGCTTTCAAATCTATCTGTATAACCTTATCTCTTGCCTCAAAAGGAATCTTATAATATACCGATTGATCAGTCACTTTTTCTGCTAAGGAAACATCTATGATATTACCGCCCTGAAAATGCACTTCTTCATCGTTATACGCTTTCCATACATTACCCGAATCATTAGAACTTAACTGAAGAGTATCTTCAATCAGGTAATTTCCTTCTCTTAAATAAATTGTTACACCTTCCGGCATGGTTCTGGCTTTGTCTCTTGCCGCCTCCAAAGTTCTCAGCGGATTTTCAAATGTTCCCGCAGCAGCATCATTGCCATCCGGAGAAACATAAATTTCTCCGGATGCAGCAAAAGAAAGGGGCATAATTGTCATTACAAGGATTGTCGCCAGAATCAACCCGATTATATTTTTATTTCTCATCTGTTTTTCCGCCTTCCCATTTTCTTTGTATCAGATAAATACTTGACTTAACCGATAACATTATTCATACACACGAATGTCGTCAAAGAAAAAGTTAGAAATTGTATTGTCTGACCATGAGTCATTTATACAGATATTATTGAACATTGTTGATTCGTCAGTGTGAGCTATCCACTGATCGTCAATGAAGTAATCTCCGCCGTCACCTGATGAATAGTCAAATGTAAATTTATGCCATCCTTCTGAACGCTTGATATTTGTTGCAACTGTTTCCTTACCAAATCTGTATACGTAACAATCCCTTGACATACCGGTAGAAACACCGATACCCTTCATATCATCAACATCTTCTCCGACAACAACATATATTGCCATATTATGTGCCAAATCACCGTGGTCATATACCATAATCGTAACAACGCCGTTTCTCATTTTTGAATAGCTTTTTGACAAGCCTATACAGTCGCCTATAAACTTAATACTTCCTTCACCTGTATATGCCTTTTCGTCCGTAAGGAAACTATCTGCGTATGTAAGTCCTGCCGGTCTTTCTTCAAAATCGAGGTGGTCAATAAGCTCCATAGCTGTTACATCCGGAGCTGTAGGAGTACCGGAGACTGTGGGCTGTGATGGAGCCGGAGCTGCAGCTGTAGAAAAATCTACCGTTTTTCCTAAATTTGCCGCTGTAAGACTGTCGATAGCTTTCACTATTGTAGCCTCGTCAATTGTTGATGAAATATCCTCATCACTGATTATAATAAGGCCTCTGTTGTCCCAGAAAACCTTTTTCTCAAGTGTTTCAGCAATGAAACGGAGAGGCACCATTGTTCTTCCGTCAATAATCATAGCCGGTACATCCATTTCTCCTGTTTTTGTTTGAGTGCTGCTGACGAGATTATAATCAGTATCTCCGATTATAATTCTTATCGTCCATGGATATTTATCCACAATAACAGTCTGAGTTTCTGCAATCCAATCAACGCCTGCGTTAAAGCCCTCTGCAATAAATCTTACAGGAACAAGAGTTCTTGAATCCTGAATCACAGGAACAACCGCTGCATTCCCTGCATCAATCTGTGATACAGTTCCGTTTACTGCCGCATACGGAACTCCAACCTTAAGAATTACCGCACCGTCAAGGATACCCGCTGCACCTGCACAGATACTTAGCATGGTAATAAGCATACTAACCGTTAATAATAATCCTACAATTTTCTTTTTCATTTTAATTTTCTCCTTTTATTAAAATATTTTTTGTTAATTTATTCATTTTTGATAATGAATCCAGAGTAAAAATTTTAATTTTCAGATCCTGCGGATTTTCCTCACCGTCTCTGACAGTCAGTTCAAATGTAACAGGAACCGTATTTTCTGAAATATCGTTTTTCTGAACATAATAAACATCTTCTATTTTATTTTTTCTGTAAAGAACAGCTACTGTCGCAAATTCCCACTTTTCACCGGTGTTACAACGCACATCTGTCGACAGAATGTATTTTCCCGCCTCATAGGGATAAGCTTTTTCAATTCCGTCAAGAGTCAGTTTGCAATATCCAAGAGAATAGCTTTCAGTTCCTGTTTCAAATTCAAAATCATATTCATCTAAAGCTGTAAATCCGTAAATATTTTTATACCCTTTATCTATATGAACACTGTATGTTGCAGGCACAGACAACACATCGTCAAATTTGATTATAGCACGAGTACCGTCATAATCAATCTTATATGCATCTGTCTTCTCTTCACCCTTGTAAACAGATAAATACTTATCGAACAGTCTGTAGTCGGGAGCAGATTCAAATTCAAGTATCACATCCGAACCGGTAAATACATCTTTTTCGTTATTTTCGGGAATTGATTTTATGACTTTTGTATCAGGCGCATTTATATCCTTCATTTCAAAACAGTCATAGCATATAACGGTACTTATCGAAAACGGATTCGCATCATCACTACCCCAGCTGTCCAAAATCTGGAAGGTAGTAATATTTTTTGCATTAGGAGAAGTTAAAAGCAGGTTTTCGTTAAAATACACTTCAGTGCCGCTTTGAGAATCAACTTTGAATGTAATTTTATGCCAGCCCTCGCTTCTTTTAAAGGGGGTTTTATTCTCACCAACATCTCCCGTATCTCTGAACATATACGTATCTGCTGATGTAGAAGTACTAATTCCTACCATAAGACTTTTTGTTTCCGAGCCTAGCAAATAATTGAGTGCAACATACTCGGTTACTCTTGATGATGTTTCCTTTTCAGGACTGTCATACATCCATATTGATATTATTTTATCAGTAACCGCTTCTGAAAATATTTTTGTAATGGAGTCGTTATCATGTCCCAACATTACCGATTTCTCACCTAAAAAAGCATTATCGGAAAATTTAATTGCCTTGTTTGGTGTTGAAAATCCGTCTACTACTTTATCTGATGTTGATTCTTCAAATGAGGCAAAAGCGTAATCGCTGTATGTATCGTCGAGAGGCTTCCACGGTTCTTCTTCAACAGTACAAATATTATTTGCGATATGTGTTCCGTTCAAATCAACCGTATTTGTATCAGCTTCAACAGTATATCCCTTTTCAAACTGCTGTGCTGTGAGAATCAGCTTATTATCGGAAAATGATACCTGTTGTACAGTGATTTCACTGTCTTCTTTATTTTTTACGGTCAGATAATCCGCTATATCAGTCGGTACTGCCCCCGTAAATTCAACCTCAACCGTTCCGTCGGGTTTCAAAACTGCGTTTGTCATCTCAAATTCAGGATTATTTATATCTCTTATTTCAAGGCTGTCAAAATATGCTCCTCCAACAACATTGTTGGCGTTGTGAATAGAAAAGCATAGCTTTGTCAGAGCAGTGATATTGTTGTAAGAGAAGACTTGTGTATTATCTATGTATAGGGTTATACCGCTGTTTGCAATGTCTATGGTCAGCTTATGCCACCCTACAGTTCTTGCAACCGATGTTACACCCTCCACAATATTTGAGCTGGATTGTGTTTTATCTATCACTCTCATATAATAATAATTGCGACCGTTCTGCGAAGATGCATTCGTATCTATGCCAAGCATAACCTCCGCATTATTATCAGATGTAAAATACATATATTGCGACTGATTACCGCTTTCGGAATCCTTCATCTCATCATACATCCACATAGTTATACGCCTATTTTTCAATGGTGCGGAGCTGTAATCATGCGATATGAAAACATCCTTAACATTTCCGAGAGCGATTGATTTAGTTCCCGTACGCGCGTAATCCTCTGACATATAGAAATAATTACCTGTAAAATAGGAGCATGAGCCTCTACCCTCCGGAGAGTTTACTGCATCCTCAAAGGACTCATATATCGGCTTCACTATTTCCTTTTTATATGAATTTTTTCCGATATGAGTGCCGTGAATGTCCGTCATATCAATATGGCAGTCAACCGTTACTTCATATTCCGAAAACGATATGGGAGCTTCGGGAGTAAGAATAATATCGTTACCGCTTATTGACAAATCCGATAATATAACCTCATTGCCATCCTTGTCGAAAAGATGAATGTAATTTTCAATCACATTCTTTGGCGTAGATGAAAACTGTGCAGTCAACGTGCCATTGCCGTTTTCAACAACTCCTGTAAGTTCAAAATCGGGAGCGTCTATATCCCTGATTTCAAGGTCGTCAAAATATGCTCCGCCTATGATTGTATTATTACTGATTATAGAAAACGCAACAGCAGTAATATCAAACAAGCTTGTATCATTTGCATTTTCATAAGTATATATCTCAGTTCCGTCCACATAAATTGTAAGCTTACTTCCCGAAACATCGAATTTCAGATTATGCCAGCCCTCGCTTCTTGAATATTTGGAAGCACCTATTGTTACGTTTTTCTTATCGTCCGAAAGATTTTTATCAATAACTCTCAGATAATACTTATCCTTAGAGGTATTTGTATTTATTCCGAAGATAATTTCGCTTTTCGCACCTGTGAGATAAAACTGCTGATTTTGCACAGCACCATCAGATGAAAGCATTTCATCATAAAGCCATATACTTATGCTTTTATCTTTAAGCGGAGAGGTGTAACTATGCTTAGTAATTACATCTTTCACATTTCCGAGACCGATTGACTTTGTTCCCGTACGCGCGTAGTCCTCGGTCACAAAATAGTAATTTCCGCTGAGATATTCACATGTACCTCTACCCTCCGGAGAGTTTGTAGCGTCTTCAAACGAATAAAAGAATGGTTCATCATATACTGTCGTCTGTGCATATGATACAATAAAAATATTAAATGTCAACAAGAGCATTATTATCATGCACACAAACTTTTTGAAATTAAACATAAATATCCTCCTAAAAGCTTATTGTTCATTCTATTTTATAATAAAATTCCTTGTTTGTAAATATCAAAAAAATGATTTTGGTATCTTATATCTACTTTTTCAAAAAAAATCAGGTTTCACACAATTTTGCGGAAACCTGATTTTTATTGTCAATAATTTATTTTATCTAAGTGGTTTTAATGTATTTATGTCTTTCCAGAGAAGTGTTTTTATTGTATATGTTCCTTCTCCATCAACCTTCAAGGTCACAACACATGAGTTGTTTTCGGGAGTGCCGAGGTTAACTCCTTCAAGTTTATTTCCGCTATAGCCTGCAAGGATTACTGAAGCAGTTTCCACAGATTCACCAAATGTAACAACACAGGTTATAGTTTCTCCGTACGGAGCACTGTCAGCGTTTATTTCAGTCTGACTTTCTGTTCCATAATTCAAGTAATACTTGATTTCATCTGGAATTTCTTCAGACGCAACACTGAAAGAAGCTTCGTTTACACCGATATGTGATGAATAAATATCACAAAGCATACCGTCTGCAACAGCCTTGTATTCACCGCCTCCAAGCGTAAGATCACTGAATACCGCTGTTTTTCCTGAAATAACAGGAGTTGCATTTATTTTTTCACCGTTAGCGTTTTCGATGTAAAGCTTATCTGTTGATAAAGCATCGGGCATTCCGCTAAAGCTTACTGTAAGAGTGCCGTTATCATATTCAGCATTTGTTATATCAAAAGCAGGGGCATTAATATCCTTAATTTCGAGGTCGTCAAAATAAATTGTTGTAGATTCTCCCACATGACTTGAGAAAAGCTTCACAAATGCTATTGATGTAATTTCAGGTATCTCTCTTACTAAGCTTCCGTCAATATACAGCTTAGTGCCTTCAGTTGAGTTTACAGCTACTGAAAGCTTGTGCCAGCCTACAGTTCTTGTATAATCAACAACCTGTTCAGAAGCTGAAGTAACATTCGTCGCTCTTGTATAATACTTTGTTTTTCCGGCATTGCTACCTGCACCGTCACTTATACCAAGCATTATTTCCGGTGTCTTATTCTCTGCATTAACAGGAGCAAGCAAATAAAGATATTTAACTACTTTCTCTTCGGACATAGAATCATACATCCAAATCGAAATTTCTTTATCCGTAAGAGGCAAAGCTGAACAATTCTTCACATCAAAGTAGCTTGCCTGAGTGTTGAGAAGTGAAATTGACTTTTCGCCTGTTCTTGAAGGATTATTTACAGTATAGATATTTGTTCTGTCGGTATAGCTTTCAAAGGACTCAAATTCAGATGCAGAAAGAGTCTTTATATATTCGTTTTTACCTATATGTGTTCCGTAAACATCAGTAAGGTCAGCATCCGGAGTTACCATTACAGCAAATTCAGCAAGCTCATAATTGTCTGAAGAAGCGGGAGTAAAAGTAACGCTCTTTTTGTTCAGAGTAATGTCAGATATTTCAACTTTTTCTCCGTTGTAGTCATAAAGAGCGATACACTCATTGATTTTTGAAGCAGGCGCTGATGAAAATTCTGCCGTCATTGTTCCGTCGGAATTTTCAGTTACATTTGTCAAATCAAATGAAGGTGCGTTTATATCCTTAATTTCGAGGTCGTCAAAATAGGTTACGCTATTTCCTATTGAATCAGATGATGTCCACAGATTTATTTTATTAACTGATGTGATTTCAGCTTCGCTGTGTACAAGAGTTCCGTCAATGTACAGCTTAGCACCTTCGGTTGAGCTTACAGCTACCGAAAGCTTGTGCCAGCCTACAGTTCTGTTATAGTCCGTAACCCCTTCAAATTTCGATGTTACACCTGTCGTTCTTGCATAATACTTTGTTTTTCCCGCATTGCTCTGTGCGGCACTGTGTATACCAAGCATGATTTCAGGTGTTGCAGTTTTATCTTTATTCACGCAGTTTAAGTATAAATACGCAACCGTTTTATCTTCAGAAACAGAATCATACACCCACATAGAGATTTCCTTATCAGTAAGAGGAGCTGATGAATAATCCTTTGTATAACAACCGTAAGGATATTGAGCAAGTTTAAGTGATTTTTCGCCTGTTCTTGCAACATTGCTTATAATATATCTGTTTTCTACATCTGTAAAGCTCTCAAAAGATTCAAATTCGGGAGCAGAAAGCATTTTTTCGTATTCGTTTGCTCCTATATGTGTTCCGTAAATGTCAGTAAGCTCAATGTCAGGAGTCACCTTTACACTATACTCGTAGTTTTCAAAATCCGATGACGGAGTAAATGTCACCTTGTTTCCGTTTACATAAATATCAGATATTTCTGTCTTTTCTCCGTTATAATCATAAAGAGCGATACACTCGCTGATTTTTGAAATTGGTGCTGATGAAAATTCTGCTGTCATTGTTCCGTCGGAATTTTCAGTTACATTTTTCAAATCAAATGAAGGTGCGTTTATATCCTTAATTTCAAGGTCGTCAAAATAGGTTACGCTATTTCCTATTGAATCAGATGATGTCCACAGATTTATTTTATTAACTGATGTGATTTCAGCTTCGCTGTGTACAAGAGTTCCGTCAATGTACAGCTTAGCACCTTCGGTTGAGCTTACAGCTACCGAAAGCTTGTGCCAGCCTACAGTTCTGTTATAGTCCGTAACCCCTTCAAATTTCGATGTTACACCTGTCGTTCTTGCATAATACTTTGTTTTTCCCGCATTGCTCTGTGCGGCACTGTGTATACCAAGCATGATTTCAGGTGTTGCAGTTTTATCTTTATTCACGCAGTTTAAGTATAAATACGCAACCGTTTTATCTTCAGAAACAGAATCATACACCCACATAGAGATTTCCTTATCAGTAAGAGGAGCTGATGAATAATCCTTTGTATAACAACCGTAAGGATATTGGGCAAGCTTTATTGATTTTTCACCTGTTCTTGCAACATTGCTTATACTATATCTGTTTTCTACATCTGTAAAGCTTTCAAAGGACTCAAATTCAGCTGCAGAAAAATCGGTTGAAAAATATGTATTTTTATCAATATGTGCCCCCTGAGTATTTGTTGCCTGTGTAGAAACAACGGCATAATAATCCGAAAATTCCTCCTCTGTCGTCAAAGCAATATTGTTTTCCGACTTTGAAGCTGTAAAATTAACTGCATTACCGTTCACATCATAAAGCTCTATCATATCCATAACAGATTCATCAGGTTCGCTTGAAAATATGCATGTAACCACATTATCTTCTTTTGTAACCTCTGAAAGCGTGAAATCGGGAACTGTTATATCCTTAATTTCGAGGTCATCAAAATATGCTCCGCCTACGGTTACGTTACTGCCATGTATTGAAAAAGACAGCTTGGTAATATCAAACAGGCTTGTATCATTTGCATTCTCATAAGTAAATATCTGTGTTCCGTCTATATAAATTGTCAGCTTACTTCCCGAAACGTCCAATTTCAGCTTGTGCCAGCCCTTACTTCTTGGATATGTAGAAGCACCGTTTATAACATTTTTTGTATTAGCGTCAAGATTGCTGTCAATAACTCTTACATAGTATTTATCTTTTGAAGAGTTTGAATCTATTCCGAGCATAATTTCGGACTTTGCACCCTGAAGATATAAATACTGGTTCTGTATAGTAGCTGTCGAAAGCATTTCGTCATAGACCCATATACTTATACTTTTATTTTTCAGCGGTGATTCACTATAACTATGACTGGTCAATACATCTGTTACATTTCCAAGACCGATTGATTTCGTTCCCGTACGTGCATAGTCCTCTGTCATAAAATAGTAATTTCCGCTAAGATAGTCGCATTTACCTCTTCCCTCTTCGGTATTCACGACATCCTCAAATGAATAGAAGAACACTTCGTTTTGTTCCTCCGTCTGTGCTGATGATATAAGAAATACATTTGTTGTCAGTAAAAGAGCTATCATCATGCACATAATTTTTTTAAATTTTAACATAATCATAATCCTCCTGAAATTATATTTTTTATTTTATTATAAAACTATTTAAATTTTTTTTAAATCCCCAAAACACAACAATGGTATCTTTTGTCAACTTTTTTATACCTATTTACACTTTTACTCGTATAAGGTTTTTATTGTAATATCATCAAAGTATATATCAGAATCTGTTTCATTATAAGGCGAATAATCATATCCGTCATAAATTTTTATCTCCGTTATGGTTTTTACATCCGGACATGTTACAAGGAAATTTCCATCAAGATACATTGATGTACCGTTTTTACTGCTGACGTCAAAACGAAGCTCATGCCAGCCCTTTGCTCTGAAGAATTTCCACTTGCCTCCGCTCAGTTCGGTATCTTCAGAGCCGTCATCTCTGTAATAATATCCTGTAAGACCGTATAACTTATTAAGGGAATTTATCCCCATAAATACAGTTCTGTCAATATATTCCGGCTCGTTTTCTGAATTATAGACAAGCTTTTTGTATGAAAGTCCGAAAGAATCTGTAATATATCTGTTTGTATCCTGACTGTCATACATCCATACGGAAATGCTTTTGTCTGTATAAACTCCTTTATGCGTTAACTGCTGCAAAGGCGCCTGTAAATTAAGAGACTTTTCTCCCGTTCTGGCAACTGCACCTGTATTCAAAGTATATTTATATATCAAGTTATGTGCAAATTCGCTTTCTGACAGTGCACCTGTTTCAATATCCTCAAAAGAATAATTATAAGTTCCGTTTACAACATAAGGATTGTCAAAAAATCTGAGTATTTTGTCTGCCTTGAATTCATCAACAACATCAGACATATCGTTATGTGAAAATATCACAAGACCGTTATCAAATTTAAAACAGTTCATTCCGAGAAGTCCGGCAAATTCATCTTCGCTCAGATATTGTGCATATTCGCTTTTATCACCTTTAAGAACATACAACGCCTTTGAAGGTACATACAGCTTTCCGTCTTGTAAATATGAGATATCATCGCCATATTCTCCGTTTAAATAGAGGGTTGCATTTCCGTACATCATATAAGGCGTTCCGACCTTCATCACAACACAATCCCTTATAAGCTTACGGTAGCTGATACCAATAGCGTCAGTATCAATATTTTCAAAATCAGAATTTACATTTGTAAGAGAATTTTGGTCTGTCAAAGAAAAATCTCTGAATTTTTCATTTTTAAACCAGCTGACATTTCCTGTCGGATATTCTGAATTTGCAGACACATTGCTTATTTCATCAAAACCGTCGGGATACTTCAGTAGAGCTGATGATATTAAGAAATTGTCGGATATGTCATTTCCACCCGGACTTTTGTACTCTTCGTTTTCAAGAAGAGTCTTTAAAGTAGGAAATTCTTTCTGCCAGACATCGTTTTTCCATTCGGTACTGTTGTTAAGTTCATTTAGAAGCTGATAAAAATAATTATCTGAATCGTTTGTATGATCATTTATACCTATTGTCGGCTTATCATACAATCCAGCAGTATGAATAATATTATTTTTTATAGTATTGTCACGCCCTCCGTTTAAAGATACCACAGACGCCACATTATAGAAAATATTGTCCTCAATCGTTACACCGCTGAGACTGTCATCAAGCATTACTGCTCTTACTCCCAGGCTTCCTTTATTTTTCAAACCCGTAACATCATAAATGAGATTGTTGCGTATCTGTGCACCTCTGGCTTGCAGGAATGAACGTCCGGCACCGATAGCACCACAGTCATCAACTGTATTGCAGACATCATAAATCTGATTGTTTTCCGTAACAGTTTTAATTGATAAGGTTCCTGCGCCAAATGGCAGGCTGTGTATTTCATTATTTGCCACATATGCTCCCGTAGAAGGAATTTCATAGGCATAAACAAATGCTTTTTGCTTTAGTCCCATAGTGTGCATATAACATTCCGTGATATAGTTACCCGAAGATTCGAGCTGACTTGAATTTCCTCCTCCAATTATACTGATACCGCTTCTTCCCATGCTGTGAATATAACAGTCGTTAAAGCCTGTATTTTTGGAATTTGTGATTTTACATCCGTAGGTTCCGCAATATCTGAAGGTACAATTTTCAAATCTCACGTTATTTAAATTGAACCCTGTAACAGCAGTATTTTTCGCATTTTCGAAGGTAATACCGTTAATTTCCACATTATTCAGTTCGTTCAGATATAAAATTGAATTTTCAGAAGAAGCCATCTTCAAATTTCCGTCATAATTTTCGGGCGGATAAAAATAGAGTATTCCGTTGTCCCTGTCTATATAATATTCTCCCTCGCAGTCAAGCTCCTCTATAATATTAAAGGCATAAAATCTCTGGCTTGCTTTTACACCATACACACTTGGAGTTTCGCATATAATTGTGCCTGTTTCCACATCAATACTATCCACCTTGACTGTCTGGTCTGCCCAGTCATATTTCCAAAATCCATACAACCATATATCGTCAATATTACTCCAGCCGGATACTCTTTCGTCCGTATATTTAAATTCAGGACCAACAGGTGGGTCTTCTCTTTCTTCAGGCGGAACATACGAATCGCTGCCTATAGCGTCATCAAGCCAGTTTCTTATTACCGAGCCTTCATCTGCCACCTCTCCAGTCAGCATATATTCGTCATTGTTGGGATAACGAGCAAGGCTCATCATTGTATTACCGCAGAATATTTCAATAGGATACTGTGGCGTTGTTCCCGAATCAGTATACTGAGGAAGATTGCTTGCTCCCATTCCGTAAGGCTCCAAAACTCCGTAATCTGTTATTCCCTGAGCTTTCAGATCAATTTTAAGTATTTTATCCTTTACACTGTCCAAAATACGTGAATCAACGGAATTGGAAGAAGAAATGTCAAGTGGATTTGAGCAGTCAATCGTTTTTCCACCGTTGAGCACCGGCTTCTCGTTTTTATATGCCGAAACAGTAAGCTTTCGGTCATAATCAAGATTTCTTATATTGTTTGTTTTTTCTATATTGTACTCTCCGCCTCTTAAATAGATATTATAATCACCGTCGGGAAGTATATATTCATTTTTATCTCTCAGCTCTGTAAGCCTATTAACGCAGTTTTCAATACTGTCAATAGGATCATCAATTGTTCCCGACGCATCACTTTTTCCGTCAGGAGCAACAAAAAGCTCAACATTTTCAGGAGCTGTTTCCATAAGATTACCGTTTTTATAAAAAGGCTTCAAAGTATCCATACTTTCAAATGCAAAAAACTTGAGTATATGTTTATTTTGGGAAGACGGGATATTGACTTCAAAATCATAAGTGTTATTTTCTTTTGCATTCAGCGGAACAAAATCAATATCAACCAATCTATTCGTGTTGTCATAAACTGCAAATATCCCCGAAAAATCACAATTATCCAATGCTGTTACTCTTGCCAATACATCGCCCGTTACCGTAGTCTCGTTATCCACTGCGGATAAATCAGATTTTTTAACATAATCAACATCAATGATTCCGCCGGTTTTAAAAAAAGTCTTTTTGATATGCGAACTGATATTTTTACCGTTTACATCAAAAATTCCCGGCAATACAGACAGGGTATAATACTCTTTTGGTGAAAGTGAGTATCTGGAAGTAATCACCAGTGTATTTCCAACAAGATTGTAATCAAACAACACATTTTTTCCGCTTTCATTCTGAAGAATGATGTTATTATCTATATACGACAAATCAGGTACAGACGAAAATGTGACTTTCAATGGAGAATCACAGTCAACATTACTCGCATTATACGATGGATAAAACTCCGTAACAGTAAAATTATCTGTGTTATCGGTAATTTCAATATCATCAAAGTATGCGCCACCCGATATACTTTCGCTTCTGCAATGTAGGCTTACCTTGTCAACAGATGTCATATTAACACACTTGTACACAAGTTCACCGTCTATAAAAAGCGAAATGCCGCTTTCTTCTATACGGGCAGATAGCATATGCCATGTCTTTGTTCTTTTTATCTTAGTATATGTCGTATCTGTGGATTCCGTACTTGATGTATCTCTGTAAATATAGCAGTCGCCACTTAGAAATCTGCTGGACAGTCCAAGCATAAGTTCCTTGGTTCCGCTCTGGAGATATAGATATTGTGCATGATATTGACCGGCAAAAAGCTCCGGCACTTCATCATACATATTTATAGTGACAGTCTTATTTTCAAGAGGATTTTCATACTCTCTCGTAATGGTTTTTCCGGCAAGAAGAGAAATAGATTTTGTTCCGTTTCTTGATACCTCCGAAACATTGAAATCAGTACCCTTTTCATATGTTTTTTTATCAAAATATGTAATTCCGGCACTGTCTGCATCTTCAAAAGAATACCAGTACACATCAGAAATATCCGTAACCATCAAATCGTCATAATAAACCTTTGCATCAGTTTCCCCATAGGAAGAATAGTTCCATACATCAAGTATTTCAAACCTTGAAAACGATGTTGCGTTAGGACAGTTATAAATAAATTTATTGTCTATATACAAGGAGGTTCCATATCGCGAGCTTACATCAAAAGAAATTTTATGCCATCCGTCAGTTCTTTGGACACCTGAAGAAACACTCCCTTTTGAATTCCCGGTATCGCGCTGATAATAATATGATTTTGAAGAAACAGTGCTGATACCAAGCATATTAGAATATGTAGTGCCGTTATACTCATAATACAACGCAATATACTCGGTAACCCAATCACTTTGCAATACGTCATCGTATATCCATACAGATACGCTTTTGTCCGTTCCACTTATATCTTTTCGCACTGTCTGCTCAGGTCCCTTTAAATCAAAGGACTTCTCACCGCTTTTTGCAATATCAGAAGTCTGTATTTTTTTTGAAGTAAGCACATCGGTAAAGAAACTACCATTATTTCCGCTTTCAGAATCCATATCCTCAAAAGAATAACTTATACGGCTATATACCGAATCTGCATACACCTTTTTTGTAGTCAATAAAAAACTACTTATAAAAATCATGGATATTAACAAAAGAGCAGTACATTTTTTTACAACTCTGTTTATAGAATACATAATTTTTCTTCCTTACTTTTTATTATTTTGAAATATTAAAGTTTTTCAAAAGCCTTTTCCCATTCGTCACATATAATCTGGTGTCCTGCGGGTGTAGGATGTACACCATCTTTTGTCCAATAGAAAGCATCGTTATATAATTTCATGGCATCATCAAATTTATCTTGAAGTGCAACAAAGGGTAAATTATATTTTTCTGCAATCCTTTTTGACACATCACCTCTTAATTTTGTTTCCTTTTGATAATAATCCCACTTTGCCTCTGTAACAGAAGCCTTGAGTACAAAAGGTTCCAAAATTATTAATTTAATATTCGGAAGTGCTTCTTTTATTTCTGAAATAAGCATATCATAAATTTTTTCGAATTTTTCAGCGTCAACGCCATTTTGGCTTGCAAGCTCGTGCCACACATCGTTTATTCCGATAAGCAGACTCATATAATCAGGTTTTAAATTTATAATATCATATTTTATTCTTGCATAGACATCAACAATTCTATTACCGCCTACACCTCTGTTTATAAATTCGTATTCTCCCGGATATTTTCTTCCTAACTTTGCGCTAACCAATGTTGCATAACCAAATCCGGTATGATAATGGTTAACTTGATCTCTTCCAGCTTCAGTTATGGAATCTCCCTGAAATAATATTTTTTTCATAAAAATACATGTATAATAAAAATCAGTCAAAAAAGGTTGATTTTCATTATTTATCCTTTCTTTAAAATTGTTTATATAAAAATATTGCTTGACATCCTCTGAATTAAGGAACAAGGATTATTTTACGGCTGTTTTCCGATATAAGCCAAAATGCCACCGTCAACATATAAAACATGACCATTTACAAAGTTTGAAGCATCTGAAGCCAAAAATACAGCAGGACCAACTAAATCTTCAGGTGTTCCCCAACGAGCTGCAGGAGTTTTAGCTATAATAAAGCTGTCAAACGGGTGACGACTTCCGTCAGGCTGGATCTCTCTAAGAGGTGCTGTCTGAGGTGTTGCGATATATCCTGGTCCGATACCGTTACACTGAATGTTGTGTTCGCCGTATTCAGAGCAGATATTTCTTGTCAGCATTTTAAGACCGCCTTTAGCAGCTGCATAAGCTGAAACTGTTTCACGACCCAATTCTGACATCATTGAGCAGATGTTTATAATCTTTCCGTGTCCTTTTTTAATCATTGAAGGAATAACTGCTTTTGAAACGATAAAAGGTGCGTTTAAGTCAACATCAATAACCTTTCTGAAATCTTCTGCACTCATTTCGTGCATAGGTATTCTTTTTATGATACCAGCATTATTAACCAATATATCAATAACACCAACTTCTTTTTCAATTTTTACAACCATTTCCTGTACTGCATTTTCATCTGTTACATCACAAACATAACCTTTTGCATCAATTCCGTCTGCTTTATAGCTTTCTAAGCCTTTATTCATAAGCTCTTCGTTTATATCATTAAATACAATTTTTGCTCCTGCCTGTGCAAAGCCTTTTGCGATTGCATAACCGATACCATATGATGCACCTGTAACAAGTGCTACTTTTCCTTTTAAACTAAACATTTTTTATTCCTCTTTTCTTCTTATCTTAAATCTCTTGTTGCGATATGGTCCATATCTGTAAATTCTTGATTTTCTCCGCACATTGCCCAGATAAATGAATACGCCTTTGTGCCAACGCCACTATGGATTGACCAGCTTGGTGAAATAACTGCTTCTTCATTGTGCATTATAATATGTCTTGTCTCATTAGGTTCGCCCATCATATGGAATACAACATCATCTTCACCCATATCAAGATACATATAAACTTCCATTCTTCTGTCGTGAGTATGGCATGGCATTGTGTTCCAGTTTGAGCCTGGCTCTAACTGTGTGAGTCCCATTGCTAACTGACATGAATTCATAACTTCGGGATGTATGTACTGATTAATAACTCTTTTATTACATTCCTCCACACTTCCGCACGGCACTTTTTTAGCCTTTGTTATATCTATTTTAACAATCGGATATGATGTGTGTGCAGGACAAGATGAAACATAGAACTTCGGTGGATTTTCTATATCAATACATTTAAAGCTGATTCCTTTATTTCCCATACCGATATAAATTCCGTCTCTTGGGTTCATTTCATAGTCTTTTCCATCGATTGTGATGATACCTTTGCCCCCTACGTTGATACAGCCCATTTCCCTTCTTTCTAAGAAATATTCTGCTCGGAGTTCATCACCTGCTTCAAGTTTCAATTCCTGATATACAGGCATAATTCCTGCTGTGATAATTCTGTCGATATGGCTATACACCATTCTTATATTATCTTTTGTGAATAATTTTGAGATATGAAATTCTTCTCTTAATCTCTCTGTTGTGTAATGCTTTACATCTCTTGCACTTGCTGCCTGTCTTACTTCCATTTTACTTAAATCCTCCTTGATATATTTGCCGTATACTTCAATCTGCGAAAGTGCCGCCCATGAAAAAGGATATACAGCTTGTTTAAAATTTGTTAAATGTATTATTTTTGTTTTTTTCGTTTCTTTTAATATAAGCTCCTGTGCTTCGTGAGTTTCTATAAAGTTGGCAGTTTCCCTTTTACCATCAGAAAATTCTACATCTACGCTTTTCCAATATGTATCATGCGGAAAATCTGCCCGAAGATAAAATACTATTTTTTCCACTTCAACTTTAGTACCAAAGTCAATATAATATTCTAAATCTTCTCTTGCACCACCTGCCCATGAATGATATGGATAATCTCCGTGTGACTTATTTTCACAAACTCCATCTATCGCATTTCTTTCATAAAAGCAAACATCTTCACGGGTAACAAGATTAGCATAAGCATGAGGAAAATATTTTTTCTGTCCTCTTTTGTCATGTGAATTAAGGGCTATATTTCTATAGCCAAATGCTTCTTCCTCGCTTGCTTCACTTACCTTTATTGTGTGTTTATCACCAGAAAAAGCTTTTTCACTGTAACCCCTTTTTAATTCACCAAAAGGAATTTCAAATTCAAAAACTGATGACGGAACATAAACTATGCTTTCTTTTATTTCTTCATCAAGCTGAATTTTCAGATAATCTGCATCTTTGGTATTGATAACTATTTTATCACCATTTTGGTACTCATTTTTATATATAAAGTCGATATTTTCGCCTTTTTTTAAAAAACAAAGCTCATTTTCTTTATTTAATATTTTTAGTTTTATCATACTTCATTCTCCTTTTTCACAACCTGTGTAGTTGGTTATAAAGCCTTCTCCACTTGATACTCTGTCTAAATTTCTGTCATGACACGATACGATTTCACTGTCTTTAGTAGGCCATAAATTAAATTCTATTTCATCAGCACCCATAGCAACTGGCTCGTTGTATAAAGGAAGGCTGTTTTCAGGAACTATCGTATTGAAGCCTCTGTGAGCACAAACTCTCGGATATTTCATTGTCTTTTCATAATTTACAATAACACTTTTTTCTCAACCTCAAGTATGCAATCAAGAATATATCTTATTTTTTCAATGTTCCTCAAATTGCCTGTTGCCCTGCACATTGCCCCATGTATAGCAATTTCATGTCTTTTAAAAAGGAAGTATTCTTTTATTTGCTCACCTGTAAAATTATTTGTCCTCATTTTATCTTGTCCTGAATAACACCGTCGTCATATCTAAATGTAACCGCTTTGGATTTACCTTGCGGATACCTCATCAAAATTGATCTCATATTACTAACCCCCATACTTCTCTCACATTATTATAAAAGCTAATCGTTATTTATGATTTGCAAAGTTTCCTTAATAATTTTGTCAGCAAAAATTTTATATCCTTCATCTACAAAATGAATCCCATCTTCAGATAGATATTCACTTATAGCTTTTGAAACAGAATATAAGTCAATAACAGGCAGATTATATTTTTCAGATATTTCAATTACTGCCTTATTGCGTGCTGTAACACGATCTGAATCGAAATGTTTTAATACATATGTTGTGAGAACTAATGCTATCGGAGTTTTTTTGTATTTATCCAAAAGAAACTCAACCATTTCTTCATAATGTTTTTTATACTCAGTATCATCTTCAAGATGAAAACCATGTAATCCGTTATTAAAAAGAATTGCATCTCGTTTTGCTTCTTGATTAGTAAAAACTGTCAGTGCATCCTTAAAATAAGGATTGTCTATAGCTCTCGACGAAGCAAAAAGGTCGAAAACCATTTTTCCATCAGCCTGCTCGGTAGCAAAACGCCTGATTCCGCATGAAATAGAATCTCCTATATATAAAATACGCATAAAATTATCATTAGGATGATCTATCCATGTATTATCCCATTCATATGTTTCATACCTTTTTTGCTTATTTTGATTTTCGTATGTAAATTCTTTCACTATAAATTCACCTTCACTATATCACTTAATTCTTTTGTTTTTTTATTAAAAACACTTAAAGTTTGTCTACTTATTTAATTCTATCATGATAACGCATAATTATTCAATCCCAAATTTATTATTTTAGTATCTTTTCACAACTTTTTTCAAGAAATATCTTTGATTAATGGGAGATTCATGTTATAGCACCGAAAGTGAGAAAAGATATGTTCAATTTGCGAAGAAAAAGTTGATAAAAATTTTAATTTAATTTAACAAAAATGAGATGGCTAACAGTGCACAAAATATAATAATTTTCTTTATCCGAATATCTTTTTTATATGTTCTTTAGGGGAAACTCCTATCTGTTTTTTGAAAACTCTTGAAAAATACATCGGGTCGTGAAATCCGCATAAGTATGCTACGTTTTTGATGCATGTGACACCCTGTTGCATAAGAGTGCAGGCGTGCTGAATACGCAAAATATTTATGTATTCACAAACGCCTGTTTTAAATTTATTTTTAAAAACAGTTGAAATATATTTTTTGTTGTAAGAAAGTATCTCACTAATTTTATCAAGAGATAAATCGGAGTCGAAAAAATTATCATCTATATATTTTTTTATCTGCGTCACAGCGTCAGCAACCTTTGTTTCATTTCCTGAAATAACGAGCTTCTCTATCATAACGGAAAATGTGTACAGAAGCACGCTTTCGCACCTTAAATCAGACGCCTCAACAGGAACCACAAGAGAATTTTTCCAGAAATCCTCGACCTCAAAAAAATCGTGAAACACACAAGTTTTGTAGCTTATTCCAAGTCTGTCCGTAATCATATTCGCACGAGTACCGAGATAACTTATATACATATATTCCAAATTGTTTTCGCTTTCAATCGCATAAGGAACAGAAGGAATCACAAAAAATATATCACCTTCTGAAATCTTATGGGAACTATTGCAAAGATGCAAAGTACCGCTTCCTTTGGATACGTAGTGTATTCTATAAAGTGAACTGCTTTTTAAGCCGTCATACTTTTGTGGCTCTGTTTCCAAAACGAAATTGATTGTGTGAATTGCGTCTAAATCATTTGTTTTGGGAATAAATTTACATATGTTTTTTTCGTACATTTTTTTCACCTCTCAACTTAAGTATAAATGATTTTTTTATTTTGTCAATAAAAACATGACTTTTTTACAGAATTGTATGGATATTTTCTATTTCCTTTTTCAAAACTTTATGTTATAATGCTTTCATAATAATTTTTAAGGAGAAAGAAGAAATGAAGAAAATAAAAGTGGGCGTGCTTGGTGCATACCGCGGGACAAGTATGATTAACTACAGCAAAGTAGCTGACAATGCAGAGTTGGTTGCGATATGCGATAAATCCGAAGAAGCATTAAACACACAAAAAGAGCTTAATAAGGATTTGAATATTGCATATTACGATAATTTTGAAGATTTTATAAAACATGATATGGATGCGGTTGTTCTTGCAAACTATGCAAATGAACATGCACCTTTTGCAATCGCTTCAATGAAAGCGGGAAAACATGTATTTTCGGAAGTTTTGCCTGTTCAGACAATGAAAGAGGCAGTTGAGCTTATAGAAACTGTTGAAGAAACCGGAATGATTTATGCTTACGGAGAAAACTATTGCTATATGCCTGCACCTTATGAAATGAAAAGACTTTACGAAGCAGGAAAAATCGGTGAATTTGAATACGGTGAATGTGAATATATACATAACTGTGAACCAATTTGGCATGCCATTACCTACGGAGATAAAAATCATTGGCGAAATAATATGTATTCCACATTTTACTGCACTCACTCATTAGGCCCTATTATTCATATAACAGGCTTACGACCTGTTAATGTTACAGGCTTTGAAGGTATGAGGAATGAAAGGAATTTACAAACGGGTGCAAAAGGCGGTGCATTCGGAATAGAAATGGTTGAACTTGAAAACGGAGGAATTATAAAAAGCATACACGGTGGACTTTATAAAGATTCTGTATGGTACAGCGTTTACGGAAGCAAGGGAAGAATGGAATCTGCAAGAGAAGATACTGAAAATGGTGACATTAAGAAAATTTATGTCAATGCAGACCGTTATCCCGGTGAATACGGAAAAACCGATATAGAAAAATATAATCCCACAAAGGAATTTGACTACAAAGCCGATCAGTTTGGACACGGCGGTTCTGATTTTTACTGTATGTATCATTTTATTGAAAAAATAAGAGGTAATGAAACCGCTGATATTATTGATGTCTACGAATCTATGGATATGTTTTTGCCGGGAATGTTTGCATTCCGTTCAATTTTAGACGGAGGTGTTCCAAAAGAAATTCCAAATTTAAGAAATAAAGACGTCCGCGAAAAATTCAGAAACGATACAGCCTGCATAGACCCGAATGTTGCGGGAGAAATGTTGCTACCTACTTTTTCAAAAGGAACTCCTGAAATTGACGATACAGTTTATGAGAATATGAGATTGAAATGGGAAAAAGAAAAAGCGGATCAGGATGGATATATGAAGGAAGCATTTTCACAGGGAAGTGACAAGTAGAAATGTATTACGCATTAATTTTTATAGTGTCTCTGCTCTTTGCTTCGCAGTTTCTTTTTAACAGAAAATTTCAGGAAGAATGTGGTTCAACCCTTTCCTCTGCGATCACCTTTTCTCTTTATTCATCTTTTGTGACACTTATTATAATGTTCATAATTAACGGATTGAAAATGGAATTTTCGCTGTTTTCGCTGTTGATATGCACTTTCAGTGCTTTATCAGGGATTTTGTTTACCTATGCAAGTATAAAATCTTTCCAAACGGTTAATTTATCAGCATATTCGGTTTTTTCAATGCTTGGCGGTATGCTTCTTCCTTTTGTTTATGGGATTATCTGTGGTGAGTCCATAACCTTAATGAAGCTCTTATGCTGCGGAATTATCGGAATATCAATTTTACTTACAATTAACTCTGATAAAGACAAAAAAGGCGGAAAACTTTGGTATCTGTTAGTATTTGTACTTAACGGAATGTCGGGAGTATTTTCAAAAATGCATCAGGTAGGTGCAGACGCAGTTGATAGCGAAAGCTTTATGATACTTAAAAGTATTGTAACAGTTTTTGTATGCGGACTGATACTTTTGATAACAGAAAAGAAATTTCCTCTTTTAAGAAAAAAAGCAGTAGTATATTCATCTTTGTTTGCACTTTTTTGCGGACTTGGAAACTTATTCACGCTTATATCATTAACCCATCTCCCAGCTTCCGTTCAATACCCGATAATAACAGGGGGAACAATGCTATTCTCGCTTATTATAAGTGTTTTTAGAAAGGAAAGCATAACTAAAAAGAATGTAATTGCTACAGTTCTCGCATTTGTTTCAACAATACTTATAATTTTATAAGATTATATATCAAATATGAAAAACTTAACCTTTTCACCTACATATTATATCTATGGATATGCATGACATATCTCCGATTGGCATCGGTTTATAGAAAAAATATAATAAGAAAAAGAGGGTGAAAAATAAAAGAATGTTTAAAAACCAAAAATTTATTACAAGAGGAGTAAACTCGGAATTGGGCTTACTCCTTCAGCTTTTTATGTGGCAATGTATTGATGAAATGCCACCGCCAAAAGATTATCTTCAGGTGTTTGAGTTAACGCTTGAGGAGGGAAAACAAAAAATAATACATAGCCAAGAACAACCTGAGTACAAACGGGAGTATCTGCTAAAGTTAGCGGATGCTCCTGTTTTTATTGGAAAAATCTTCGTAATTGATGACGGAGACCATTCAACAATGATGCTTGCATCAGAATATTAAGAAAGGAAAATTTTATTATTATGAAAGAAAAAGAAATATGTTCAATCTGCGGAAAAGAATTAAGTAAGGAAGAAACACACGAATTTGACGGAAAAATTTTATGCAAACATTGCTTAGATAATGAAACTTCGATATGTGAAAGCTGTCATACAAGAATATGGAATGATGACAGTCATGGCGATGAATATGTAGTGTTATGTAAAAGCTGTTATAACAACTATTATACCCGCTGTGAAAGATGCGATTGTCTTATTCACAGAGATGATGCAAATTACTTTAACGGAAGCGATACACCGTATTGCGATGATTGTTATGACGAACTTGAAGAAAGTTCGTCTATCCACGATTACAATTACAAGCCTGAACCAATATTCTATGGTGATAAAGATATGTATTTCGGAGTTGAGCTTGAAATAGACTGCGGAGGTGAAATATCTGACAATGCAGATGAACTTGAAAATATAGCAAACAGAAAAAATGACCATACCTATTGTAAACACGACGGAAGTATCCATAACGGTTTTGAAATTGTTTCACATCCTATGAGTTTAGACTATCATTACAATGATATGAATTGGAAAGAAATATTTGAAAAAGCCGTTTCATTGGGATATAAGTCTCATAATACTTCAACCTGTGGACTTCATATACATATTAACCGCAGTGCGTTTGGTGAGAATTATGATGAGCAGGAATTAGCTATTGCAAGAGTAGTATATTTTGTTGAATCTCATTGGAATGAACTTGTTAAATTTTCAAGAAGAAATATGGATAATATTATGCGTTGGGCAAGTAAGTATGGAATTATGGAGAATATTAAGAATACTTACGACAAAACCAAGAAAGGCAATTTGGGTAGATATGTAGCTGTTAATTTACTTAATTGTAGTACGGTTGAGCTTCGTATATTCAGAGGAACTCTTAACATAAACACTTTCTATGCTACATTACAGTTGGTAGATGAGATATGTAAATCTGCAATAAATATGTCTGATTACGATTTTGAAAGAATGAGTTGGAGTGATTTTGTAAGTAAGATAAATAAAGAAGAAAAGCCCGAACTTATAAACTATCTTAAATTAAAACAGCTTTATGTAAATGAGCCTGTGAGAACGGAGGGGGATATATAATGTGTAGCTTATTCGGATTTTATAATTATTCAAATAAAGAAATAAAGGGACTTTCTGAACTAACAAACCAGCTTGCAAAAGAAGCAACAGTAAGAGGTACAGATGCAACAGGAATTTCTTACAATTTCAAAAATAATCTTGTAATACATAAAGAGCCAAAAAGTGCATATAAAATAACCTTTAAACATCCTGACAATACAATAGCTGTTATGGGACACACAAGACATTCAACCCAAGGAAGTGAGAAGAAAAATTATAATAATCATCCTTTTATGGGAAAATGCAAAAATAGTCGCTTTACACTTGCACATAACGGGATAATTTCAAACGATGACAGATTAAGAAAAGAATATAAAATACCAAAGACAAAAATTGAAACTGATAGCTATATTGCAGTACAGCTTATAGAAAAGAAAAAACAGCTTGATAATGAAAGCATAAAATTTATGTCTGAAAATGTGCATGGTAGCTTTACATTTTCAATACTTGACGATAAAAATGTTCTGTACCTCATAAAAGGGGATAATCCACTCTCAATTATTCATTTTCCAAAATATCAGCTTTATGTATATGCTTCAACAGATGATATTTTATATAAAGCAATCATAGGCACAAATTTATTTAAAGAAGTAAAACAAGGAAATTTTGAAGAAATAGAAATAAATTCGGGAGAAATTATTTCAATCTTTAAGTGCGGAAAAATATTAAGAGACAAATTCAAATATGAAGATTATAGCTACTTCGGTTTATATGACTGGAGGATGCACGGACTTAATGATAATAGTGATTACATAACAGACTTAAAAAGTGTATCCAAATATTACGGTTATGAGCCTGATGATATAGATGTACTCATTGAGGAAGGATTTACACCTGATGAGATTGAAGAATATATTTATTGCATGGAGTAATTTTCTCAAAATTTTATTGACAATATACAACTGTGGTGTTATAATATAAATACAACTATTGTTGTAATATCTCAAGCTGGAGGTTGTATTATGATTTTATATCATGGAAGTGAAAAGATAATTGAAGTGCCGCAATTTGGAAAAGGAAACTCTCATAATGATTATGGCAGAGGTTTTTATTGTACTGAAAATGAAGAACTTGCAAAAGAATGGGCTTGTTCAAACAATAATAACGGATTTGCTAACAAATATGAATTTGATATAAATGGACTTGATATATTATATCTTAATTCAGAGAATTATAATCTTCTTAATTGGCTTGCTGTTCTTACAAAACACCGTACTTATTGGGAAAACAATACTGTGTCTGAAATGGCTAAAAAATACCTTTCAGAAAATTTTATGATTGATACGACAGGTTTTGATGTTATAATCGGCTACCGTGCTGATGATTCATATTTTTCATTTGCCCAGGATTTTGTGGCAGGTGCTATATCATATCGCCAACTTGGAGAAGCAATGCGACTTGGAAGGCTTGGAGAACAAATTGTTTTGATTAGTGAAAAAGCATTTGAAAGAATAAAATACATTTCAAATAGCCCTGCCGATGCATCTGTTTACTACAAAAAGAAAAAAGAGCGTGATCGCATGGCAAGAAAAGAATATCGACTAACTAAAAGTGAAGCTCTTTCACCTGATGAACTTCTTATTGTAGATATTATAAGGGAAGGAATGAAACAAGATGATGAACGCTTACGATAAAGATTACTTATATCATGCTCAAAAGAATTTCGGGCATATGGTAGATTTTGCCGTAAACACATGTGATTACGATATAGACGAATTTTTCACTATGTTCCTTGCCTCAAATGTATGTGTTCAACTTGAAAACGGAAATCCTGCATATATTGCCGGGAGAACAGGCTGCGAACTTGTTCGTTTGATAATATCAGAAATTAAAAATGCAGAAATTGATGCAGAAGATGCTATGTATCTTGATAAATCACCGGAATACTGGTTAGGTTGGGCTCTAAGTTACTATACATGGCTGAAAAACTACAAGTTTGCTTATATAATTTCTGCAGTTCCTGCCGGAGATATGATAGGAATGTACGATACAATGCATGAAGCTGATATTTCAAAATTTGTCTCTGCCTTAGATGAAAGATTGAAAAAATTTTATACACAAACTGCATTAACAAGGCTCAGAACATCAGCAGGACTTTCTCAAAGTGAACTTGCTAAGCGTTCAGGCGTCAGCATTCGTATAATACAAGCATACGAGCAAGAGATGAGAGATATAAACAAAGCACAACTTGCAACTATTGCAAATCTTGCACATGCACTTGATTGTGATGCCGTTGATTTGCTGGAGAAAAAGGTAACATAATCCTCAAAGTTTTTAAGAAAAAAGTTACAAACTATTGACTTTTCCAAAGAAAAAGGTTACAATATGTATATAATATTTGCGGAGGTGCATTTATGTTATACAGAAAAGCATACGAAAAGCTTTTGAGTTGGAAGAATGAAAAAAATAAAAAAGCGCTATGTATCATCGGTGCAAGGCAGATTGGAAAAACTACACTTATAAGGGAATTTGCAAAAGAAAACTATGAAAATTTTGCTGAAATAAATTTCATACTTGACGATGATGCAAAGCTCATTTTTGAAGGAAAGCTTGATGCAAACACTATTATTGAAAACCTGACAGCTTATATAAGAAAGCCGCTAAAGCCCGGAAAAACCCTTATTTTATTTGATGAAATACAAAACTGTCCTAATGTGCGTACAGCAATAAAATTCCTGGTTGAAGACGGTCGCTTTGATTATATAGAATCAGGCTCTATGCTTGGCGTTACTTATAAAGATATTAAGTCTTTTCCGGTAGGATTTGAAGATATTTATCAGATGTTCCCAATGGATTTTGAAGAATTTTTGATGGCAAACGGTGTAAGCAGTTCAACAATAAAAAAATTAGAAAAGTGCTTTTTTGAAAATGAGCCTGTTTCTCAATCAATCCACACTACAATGATAAAGCTTTTTCAGACATATATTGTTGTGGGTGGAATGCCTCAGGTTGTTCAAAAATATGTTGATACTCACGACATAGGTGCTGTTATAGAAACTCAAAACAGCATTTTAGAACAATATAAGCTTGATATTTCCCAGTATGCACAAGGTAATGACAAGATTAAAATAAAAGCAATTTTCAATAGCATTCCATCACAGCTTGACGATAAAAACAGACGCTTTATTTTAAAGCATATTGATGAAAACGGAAGACAGAACAGATACGAAAACAGCTTTATGTGGATAAGCGATGCAGGCGTTGCACTTCCCTGCTTTAATATAACTGCTCCCGAGCCACCGCTGCAATTAAATGAAAAGCATAATCTTTTCAAGCTCTTCATGGGAGACACAGGTCTTTTGTGTGCAGCTTGTATGGAAAATATTCAGTTTGGTATTTTAAACGGTGATTTAACAATTAATATGGGCAGTATCTTAGAAAATATGATTGCAACTCAGCTTAAATCAAATGGTTTTAATCTGAACTATTTTGATGCAAAAAAATACGGTGAAATTGATTTTGTTATTCAGAACGGTCTTCATATTGAACTAATAGAGGTAAAATCGGGTAACGACTATAAAAAACATACTGCACTTAATAATGTAAGAAACGTATCCGAGTGGAAAATTAAAAAATCTTATGTGTTATGTAACGGTAATATTCAAAATGAAAACGGAGTCAAATATCTGCCCTGGTATATGATTATGTTTCTAAAGCCTGAAAAAATTGAAAAAGGAACAAAATTTGAAGTTGATATTTCAGGATTATAAAACATTTTTAGTTAACAAAATTTGCATTTTACTTAACAAACTTTGAATTTTAGTTATCAAAAATCAACTTTTTGTTAACAAAAAAGTTGACAAACTTACATTTTTATGCTATACTCATATAAAATACCTTTGGAGGTTTTCGTTATGCAAAGTGAAGAACTAAAAAGTTTAATTTTTGATATTAAATCCAAAAAAGCTGAAACCCAGAAAATAGAATTAAAATCAGCAAAATACGGTTGCCCAACAAGACTGTTTGATACTTTATCCTCCTTCTCCAATCAAGACGGTGGCGGTATAATAATTTTTGGTATAGATGAAAATTCAGATTTTAAAGTAAGCGGTGTTTACGATGCACAGGATCTACAAAAAAAAGTTACCGAACAATGCAAACAGATGGAACCACCTGTAAGAGCACTTTTTACAATTTGCGAAATAGATGGAACAACAGTAGTTTCTGCTGAAATTCCTGGTGTTGAAGTTTCAGAACGACCCGTATTCTATAAAGGAGTAGGTCGTGTGAAAGGTTCGTATATCCGTGTTGGAGAATCTGATGAACCCATGAGTGAATATGAAATATACAGTTACGAAGCTTTTAGAAAAAGAATCCGTGATGATATAAGAACAGTTGAAAATGCAAAAATCAAATTGTTCAACGAAGAACGTATTCAACAGTATCTTATTGCAGTTAAACAAGAACGCTTAAATCTTTCCAATAATGTTACTGATGAAGAAATTATGGAACTGATGGGAGTAACTGTTGATAGCAAAACCACTCTCGCCGGATTACTGACATTTTCAAAATATCCTCAGACATATTTTCCGCAGTTATGTATAACTGCCGTTGCTCTTCCCGGAACAGAAATGGGAACAGTCGGAACAGACGGTGAAAGATTTATAGATAACAAACGAATAACCGGCTCTATTCCGGAAATGCTTGAAGAAGCAGTTGAATTTGTAAGAAAAAACAGCAGAACAAAAACAATAATTACCGAAGACGGACGTAGAATTGACAAACCCGAATATCCTCTTAAAGCTGTTCGTGAAGCAATTTTAAATGCCCTGGTTCACAGAGACTATAGTATCCATACTGAAAATGTTCCAATAAGGATAGAAATGTATCGCGATAGAATGGAAATCACCAACAGTGGAGGACTATACGGAAAGTTGTCTATTGATGTGTTAGGCAAAGTAAGACCTGAAACAAGAAATGCTGCATTGGCGAACATTCTTGAATTGTTAAAAATAACAGAAAACAGGTATTCGGGAATACCTACAATAAGAACTGAATTTTCAAATGCAGGATTACCGGCTCCTATATTTTCCGCTATTCATGGTGAATTTAAAATTACAATGAAAAACAGCTATCATTCATCAGATATATCAATAGCAGATTCAATTTTAGAATTTTGCAATGTCCCGCGTACAAGAGCAGAAATAATAAATTTCACCGGGAAATCAAGGACCTATGTAATGGGACAAATTGTTCAACCACTTATAGAAAGCGGAAAACTAAAGATGACTCTTCCGGACAAACCAAAAAGCTCAAAACAGCGCTATGTTAAAGCATAAATTAGTCTAATTTTTGACCCTATTTTGACCCTAATTTTTAAAAACGATGTGAAAACAAAGAAATTGCGTGGGATAAAAGCCCAGTATTTATGCAATGTCATTAACTTAAGAAAATTTCATAATATAAAAGTAGAAACAGAC
>CAZHZL010000009.1:0-52935 GCA_964537245.1 uncultured Oscillospiraceae bacterium | reverse complement strand
TTTACGATGTACCTGTTGTAAGAATTTTTCTGTGTACATTTCTTCCTCTCCTTTCAATTTTGGGTACAAAAAAAGACGACCATTTCTTATTTGAAACGATCGTCTTCATTATCATTATTTAATTTATCTATTATCATAAAATGACAACCACATGCTCCGTTTGATTGTCATTTTTGTGAAGTTGGTTTTTGGCATCTACTATTTTCTTTTTGTTTCTATTTCTGTCGGAACCTCTTAAATCCGCTTAAACACTGGGGAAATCGGATGGCATCTAAATTGTGCGTCTATTATAGCACACTTTTAAAAAAATATCAAGCGTTTTTGCACATAAAAAAAGACTGATTATGAATTTTATAATACACAATCAGTCTTGATTTTCGTTTAATTTTAGCCTTCGTTGTTCATTTTTTCAAAACAAGCGCTGCAATAAACAGGCTTATCGTCTCTCGGAATGAACGGAACTTTTGCTTCGCCGCCGCAGCTTGCGCAAACAGCTACATGAAGCTCTCTTTTTGCATTTTTTCTTGCAGTTCTGCAGTCTTTACATCTCTGTGGCTCATTTTCAAAGCCTTTTTCAGCGTAAAATTCCTGTTCACCTGCTGTAAATACGAATTCATTTCCGCATTCCTTACATGTTAAAGTTTTGTCCTGATACATTTTTTGTTCTCCTTAGATTTTTAAATTTTTTTACTTTTTTAATCTTTTTCATATAGCATTTTTTTTACTTTGGTTTTTATTCTCTGAATAGCGTTATCCACAGCTTTCGGAGCTTTCCCCATTGCTGAAGCTATTTCTCTATAAGTCATCCCGGAATTAATAAGACACAAAACACTATATTCAAAGGAACTGAGTTCATTTTTTAGATTAAGTAAAAAATTTTCAAAGTTTTCGTTATCAATATACTGTTCTTCAGGACCAAAACACAAAATCGGAAGTACATTTCCGTTTTCATCTTCAATCGGCTGATATTCATTGAGCGGAATATGCTTTTTCCGCAGTGAATTTTTGATGGCTGTTTTAATTCGTAAAACTATACAGTTTTTAGCAAAAATAATAAAATCCGTCTCACGCTTTTCATCATAGCTCTCGATAGCATGAAACAAACCTATCATTCCCTCTTGTATGATGTCTTCCTTATCAGAGCCGGCAAGAAAATATTTAAACGCCATTCCTTTTATAAAAGGCTTCAGTTCATCGTAGATAATTTTTATAGCATCGTCATCAAATGCTTTTGCTTTTAAAATAATCTCCTCACTGATATGCGCCACTGTATTTTCCTCCCGAAATGCTATAAGATAATTATACATCGTTTTTTAGATTTGTCAACACTTTTTGGCAATTTTTATTAATTTTTTTACCGACTTATATCGACAATATATCTCATTTGCACAAAAAACTTTTGGTTTTTTTGTGGATAAATCTGGGTAGATAAATTTTTCTTGCAAATTTTAGATTTTTGTGTTATAATAGAATAGTATGATTATGTTTACAGAGGTGAGATTTTTGGAAAATAAAGAAAATTACGGTCAGGACAGTATTTCCAAGCTTAAAGACGAGGAAAGAGTGCGTTTAAGACCTGCGGTTATTTTCGGCTCAGACGGGCTGGAAGGATGTCAGCACGCCGTTTTTGAAATACTCTCCAACTCAATTGACGAAGCCAGAGAAGGCTACGGAAAAAAGATTGAGGTAACCCGCTTTAATGACCAGTCTATCGAGGTAGTCGACCACGGAAGAGGAATACCTCTTGATTATAATACAAAAGAAGACACATATAACTGGATGCTTGTTTTCTGCGAGCTTTATGCAGGCGGAAAATACAACAATCAGGACGGAGAAAATTACGAATACAGCTTAGGTCTTAACGGACTCGGCGCCTGTGCTACTCAGTATGCCAGCGAGTTTATGGATGTTGAGGTTGTAAGAGACGGATATTTGTACAAGCTTCATTTTGAAAAAGGAAAAAATATAGGCGGACTTGTGAAAGAGCCTACGCTTGAGAAAAAAACAGGTACAAAAATCCATTGGAGACCTGACCTTGATGTATTTACGGAAATTGATATACCGGCAGAATATTTTATAAATACGCTAAAAAAGCAGGCTGTTGTAAATGAGGGTATAACGTTTATTTTAAAAGACCAGCGTGACGACGGGAAGTTTGACGACTACAGCTTCTGCTACAAAAACGGTATTACAGATTATGTAAACGAGCTAAAGGGCGAAAAAGCGTTTACCGATGTTCAGACGATAACAGCCGAAAGAACAGGAAGAGACAGAAGCGATAAGCCTGAATACAAGGTTAAGATGAATTTTGCATTCTGTTTTTCAAACGAAGTGAATGTTATTGAATATTATCACAACTCAAGCTTCTTAGAGCATGGCGGCTCACCTGACAAGGCTGTAAAAAATGCATTTGTTTATGCAATAGACAGCTACTTAAAGCAGCTTAACAAATACAACAAAAACGAAAATAAGATTACCTACAACGATGTATTTGACAGCTTGATTCTTGTTTCAAACTCTTTTTCAACGATAACCTCGTATGAAAATCAGACAAAAAAGGCTATCACAAATAAATTCATTCAGGAGGCTATGACCGACTTTTTAAAGCAGCAGCTTGAAACCTATTTCATCGAAAACAAAGCTGAAGCAGATAAGGTTGCAGAGCAGATACTCGTTAATAAACGAAGCCGCGAGCAAGCTGAAAAAGCGAAGGTCAACATCAAGAAAAAGCTTTCCGGAAATTTAGATGTTACAAACAGAGTTCAGAAATTTGTTGACTGCCGTACAAAAGACATTGAAAGAAGAGAGCTTTATATAGTGGAGGGTGATTCTGCTCTCGGCTCCTGTAAACAGGGGCGTGACGCAGAGTTTCAGGCAATAATGCCGATAAGAGGTAAAATCTTAAACTGTCTTAAAGCAGGCTACGATAAGATTTTCGGGTCTGAAATTATAACTGACCTTATGAGAGTTTTAGGGTGCGGCGTTGAGCTAAAATTAAAAAATCAGAAGGATATGACAGCCTTTGACCTTAGCAAATTAAGGTGGGACAAGGTTATAATCTGTACCGATGCCGATGTTGACGGATTTCAGATAAGAACGCTTGTTTTAACAATGCTTTATATTCTGACGCCTACCCTTATAGATATAGGGAAGGTTTATATCGCTGAATCACCGCTTTTTGAAATAAACACAAAAAATGAAACATTTTTTGCGTATGACGAAAAGGAAAAAGCAGAAATACTTGCAGGACTGGACGAAAAGTACACCATTCAGCGTTCAAAGGGTCTTGGTGAAAACCAGCCTGATATGATGTGGCAGACAACTATGAATCCTGAAACAAGACGGCTTATAAAGGTTATGCCTGAGGAAGCAATGAAAACAAAAGAAATTTTCGACCTTCTTTTAGGTGACAATCTTCAGGGCAGAAAGGATTATATTCAGACAAACGGAAAAATGTATTATGAATATCTTGATTTGAGCTGATATAATCTGAAATTATAAATAAGAAAGGTATATGATATATGAATTATACTGAACAGCATATAACCGACACACTGATGACAAACTATATGCCATACGCAATGAGCGTTATTGTGTCGAGAGCAATTCCGGAAATTGACGGTCTTAAGCCGTCGCACAGAAAGCTTCTTTATACAATGTATAAAATGGGGCTTCTGAATTCCGCAAAAACAAAATCGGCAAATGTTGTCGGTCAGACGATGAAATTAAATCCTCACGGCGACCAGGCAATATATGAAACCTTAGTCCGTCTTACAACAGGTAACGAATCGCTTTTGCATCCGTATATTGATTCAAAAGGTAACTTCGGTAAGGTATATTCAAGAGATATGGCGTATGCCGCATCTCGTTACACAGAGGTAAAGCTTGAAAAAATTGCAAATGAGCTTTTTCGTGATATTAACAGCGATACTGTTGATTTTATAGACAACTACGACGGAACTATGAAGGAGCCGTCCTTATTTCCTGTCACCTTCCCTACAATTTTAACGGGAGCAAATCAGGGTATTGCCGTTGGTATGGCTTCAAACATCTGCTCTTTTAATTTAAGAGAGGTATGTGACGCAACAATCGCATATTTAAAAGATGAGGACTGTGATATTTTTGACTATATAACAGCTCCGGATTTTCCGACAGGCGGAACTATAATCGCAAACAAAGAGGAATTAAAGGAAATTCTTTCAACAGGACGCGGAAGCTTCAAAGTTCGCTCAAAATACAAATACGATAAAAAAGAAAATCTTATTGAGGTTTATGAAATTCCTTATTCCACAACGACAGAAGCGATTATGGATAAAATAATCGAGCTTATAAAAGCGGGTAAAATAAAAGAAATTTCAGATATTCGTGACGAAACCGACAGAAACGGTCTTAAGCTTACTATTGACCTGAAAAAAGGCACAAATCCTGATAATCTGATGTTAAAATTATTCAAGATGACTCCACTTCAGGACAGCTTTGGCTGTAACTTCAATATTATTATTGACAAAGAGCCTGATGTTTACGGCGTCGGTGGAATAATCGCGCAGTGGAGCGCATTCCGTATAAACTGCGTAAAAAGAAGACTTACATTTGAAATAAACAAGAAAAAAGACAGACTTCATTTGCTTGAAGGTCTTAAGAAAATTCTTCTTGATATTGACAAAGCTATCGCAATCATAAGAGAAACAGAGGACGATGAATTTGTTGTACCTAATCTTATGAAGGGCTTTTCGATAGATGAAATTCAGGCTGAATTTATCGCTGAGATAAAATTGCGTAACCTTAACAAAAAATATATTCTTAATAAAATTGAAGATGTTGACAAATTAAAGGCTGAAATTGCTGAAATGACTGCTTGTTTAGAAAGCGAAGACGGTGTTAAGGGACTTATTATAGACGAGCTTACACAGGTTAAGGAGAAGTACGGTCAGGACAGAAAAACCGACTATGTTGACGAATCGGAAGCAGAGCATTTTGACGAATCTGCAAAAATCGAGGATTATAACCTTAAGCTATTCATAACAAAGCAGCATTACATCAAGAAAATTCCGCTTACCTCACTGCGAGCAGGCGGTGAGCATAAGCTTAAAGAGGACGATAAGGTTTCGTATGAAATAGACGAAACAAACTTAGGAGAAATTCTTGTATTTACTAACAAATACAATGCTTACAAGCAGAAGCTTTTCAATATCCCCGACGCTAAGCTTTCAACCTACGGAGAATATCTGCCTTCGCTTTTAGATATGGAAAAAGACGAAAAGCCTGTGAATGTATTCGCAACAAAAGACTATAAAGCGTTTTTCCTATTTGTGTTTGAAAACGGAAAGGTTGCAAAAGTACCTTTAAGCTCATATCAAACAAAAACAAACAGAAAGAGACTTGTGAATGCATATTCATCTGCTTCACCGATTGTAAGAATGTTTAAGCTTGAAGAGGACTGCGATATTGCCCTTTTCTCAGATAAGGATAAGGTACTTATCTTCAACACCTCACTCATCAATATGAAAACAACAAAAGACACAATCGGTGTTCAGGCAATGCGACTTACAAGAGCAAAAATAAAAAGAGCCGCACTTATGAGCGAAACAAAAATAAAAGAGCCTGAATTTTACTATGCAAAATCAATTCCTTTAAGTGGATGTACACTTCGCCCGGAAGAAAAGGGATTCAGACAGCTGAAATTATATTAAACAAAGAAAAAAGTGAATTTCGTTGACATTAATTCTATTTTGTGCTACAATCTATGTTGTATAAGAATGTATTTTTATGAAAGGTGAAATAAATTATGAAGCTTGGTATAGTCGTTCATGTGCCTTTTTTCTATATCTCTATGTATCCTTATAAAACTCTCTAAATGCCTATAAACAAAGGATTGTCACAAGGGCAGAATTCTATATATTCCTACATAACACTATATATTTCATAAAAAATTGGTGTCAGAAATGGTGTCAAGTATAATTAGATAAAGAGTTTGACACTACATAAAGTTAAGGGGGATAAAAATGCAACAGCTAAAATGTGAAATGTGCGGTGGCGCAGACTTAGTTAAACAAGATGGCGTTTTTGTGTGCCAAAATTGTGGTTGCAAATATTCAGTTGAAGGAGCAAAGAAAATGATGAATGAAAGTATTGAAAATACACAAAAAACTACAACGGATTCGAAAACATCACAAATTGAGAACTTATTAAAATTAGCATTTCATGAAAAGAAAGCTCAAAACCTCTCAAAAGCTGAATCAATCTGTGATCAAATAATAATTCTTGATTCAAGCAATCACGATGCATGGTTATTGAAGGGTGACTGCATTTTGTTTCAACAAGATATGTTACTTGAGAATTTGAAAATCCAGCAAGCTATCAACTGTTACGACAAAGCTTTTAAAAACGCCCCGAAAGAAGAAAAAGAACATATACAGTTTATGATTGCAACAGCACTTGGAATTGCAACGAAAACTATAATGGATTATTGTTGTGAGGAATACATAGAAACTACAGATTACCCACAGCTTTATGATGTTCGCGAATATTGCGATGTTATCCGTAGCGAACTGTTTCCTTGCATGGAACGATATGGGGAAAACACATCAGAGCATTATACAAAAATAGCCGTAAGAATAATAAATGCAGGCATTAAGTTTTATAATAAAATCGCGCCAAACAAAGACGGAAAAACTTATCACTCTTATAAATTCCCGGCATTTGAAACTGTTAAATTATTGGAGTATGCGGTTTCTTTATTCCCTAAAAATGATACAAACAATATCATTACAGCATATGAAAATATTATAACTATGAAAAAAAACATTGAATCATGTTACGTTACTGTTATACATTATCCTGAACCTAGAACAGAAACAGAGAAATGTACTAAAGAACAAAAAGAAACACTTATAGACGAAATTATGGAATATCATAAAAAAATAAAAGCATTAAAACCTGACTATGTTATTCCTGAACGCCCACAAGCGACAAAACAAGGCTGTTATGTTGCTACATGTGTTTACGGTTCTTATAATTGTCCCGAGGTTTGGACGCTTCGTCGTTTTAGAGATAACACCCTTGCAGAAACAATACTTGGCAGGGCATTTATCCGTACATACTATGCAATCAGCCCTACTCTTGTGAAGTGGTATGGAGATGCTACTTGGTTTAAGAGAATGTGGAAAGGCATTCTTGACAAAATGGTATCTAAATTGCAGGATAACGGTGTTGAAGATACACCGTATGAGGATAAAAATTGGTAAAATAAAATTCAAATGGTGTCAAATTGGTGTCAAACCAATTCTGAAACCCTTGAAAATAAAGGAGAAGTGAAATATTATGAAACTCGGAATTGTCGGATTACCTAATGTAGGAAAATCTACACTTTTTAATGCAATAACAAAGGCAGGCGCTGAAGCGCAGAATTACCCGTTCTGCACTATTGAGCCGAATGTGGGCGTTGTAAGCGTGCCTGATAAAAGACTTGATGTTTTAACAGAAATGTACAACTCGAAAAAGACTATCCCTGCTATTATAGAATTTGTTGATATAGCAGGTCTTGTTAAAGGAGCAAGCAAGGGTGAAGGACTTGGTAACAAGTTTTTGTCTCACATAAGAGAGGTTGACGCTATTGTCCATGTTGTAAGATGCTTTGAAAATACGAATATTGTTCATGTTGAAGGAAGCGTTGACCCGAAAAGAGATGTTGAAATTATAAATATGGAGCTTATTTTTGCCGACCTCGAAACATTGGAAAAGAAAATTGACAGAGCAAAAAAGCTTCTCAAGGGTGATAAAAAATATCAGGCTGAAATTGATGTTCTCGAAAAGCTGAAGGCGGGTCTTGAAGAAGGCTTAACCGCAAGAGCAGTTGAACTTACAGACGACGAAAAGGAAGAAATCAAAGGAATCGAGCTTCTTACAATAAAGCCTGTTATCTATGCTGCAAATCTCTCTGAGGACGAGGTGGCAAACGGCAGCGAAAATCAGTATGTAAAGCTTCTTGAAGAAATGGCGGCGGTAGAAAACTCGCTTGTTATTCCTGTTTCTGCTCAGATTGAATCAGAAATTTCAGAGCTTCCTGACGATGAAAAGCTTATGTTTTTAGAAGAAATCGGACTTTCTGAATCAGGTCTTGACAGACTTATAAAAGCAAGCTATGACCTTCTTGGTCTCATCTCATATTTAACAGCAGGAGAGCCTGAAACAAGAGCATGGACAATCACAAAAGGAACAAAAGCTCCCGGTGCCGCAGGAAAAATCCATTCAGATTTTGAAAGAGGCTTTATCAGAGCTGAGGTTATACACTACGACGACCTTATTGCCTGCGGAAATATGGTTGCCGCAAAGGAAAAAGGCTTGGTAAGAAGCGAAGGCAAGGATTATGTTGTTAAAGACGGCGATATTATCTTATTCAGATTTAATGTGTAAAGGAATTTAAAATAATGTTATATTATGAAATTAAAATAGAATGTGAAGCCGGAATGACAGAGGACACCGAAAATTTTCTTGTTATAAACGATATAACAGATTATTTCGTGTCTGATCCAATGATGGAGGAAGAAATTCTTTCCGAAATGAACTGGCTTATCAAAGATGAAAAAGCAACAGGAAATGCATTTATAACAATATGCGTTTCAACCTATGAAGAAGCGTCAAGTCTCACAAAGCTTCTTAAGGATAACGGCTTTAATGTAACAATGCGTGAAGCGTGTGATGATGAGTGGAAGGATAACTGGAAGCAGTTTGCCCATGTTGTTCATATAGATGATTCACTTGTTATTCAGCCCGCCTGGGTGGAATACGATAAAAAAGAAAATGAAAAAATAATCACACTTGACAGCGGAGCGGCATTCGGGACAGGCACTCACGAAACGACCTCACAATGTGCTAAAATGCTTAAAAAGCATATTTCAGAAGGAAAAACGCTTCTTGATATAGGAACAGGCAGCGGAATACTCGCCATAATCGGCGCAGTATGCAGTGCAGAAAAAATTGTTGCAACAGATATTGACGAGGTTGCCGTTGAGACAGCAAAAATAAATATTGCAAAAAACAACTGCTCGGAGATATGCGATGTAAGATGCGGAAATCTGCTCGAATGTGTCATTGATGAAAAATTTGATATTATAACAGCAAATATTATTGTCGATGTTCTTCTTCATCTTTTTTCCGATGTAAAAAAGGTTATGAAGCCTGACGGTAAGCTTATTATGTCGGGAATTTTAGAAGAAAGACTTGATGAAATAAGAGAAAAAGCAAAAGAACACGGTTTTAAAGAATTTGAAAAAACCTCTGAAAACGACTGGTGTTGTATTGGTTTTAAGCTTTAGGGTATATTATTATGATAGAAAAAGAACATATAAATTTTGAATTTATAACAAGATATGTAAGAGGACTTGTTAAGGACGATATAAAAAGTCTTTACGATTTTGCACACAACAAGGATATTCCTGTTGCAAAGCCTGAAACAACAAAGCTTCTTCATATACTTTCTTTAACTAAAAAACCGAAAAAAATCCTTGAGCTTGGCACAGGGATAGGTTGCAGCGCAATCATTTTGTCAAAAGCAAGCGAGGATTCAAAAATTATTACGGTTGAAAAAAATCCCGATAACTATAAAGAAGCGCTCGATTTAATCGAGCTTAACAAGCTTTCGGACAGGATAACCGTTATTAATGACGACGGCATAAATGTTTTAAAGAAATTAAGCGCAAAAAAAGAAAAATTTGATTTTATATTCTTAGACAGTGCAAAGGCTCAGTATATAGACTATTATCCGTATCTCACCGAAATGCTTGATAATGGCGGTATGCTTATTACAGATAATGTATTATACGGCGGAATGGTAGCGACAGACGAGCTTTTAGAGAACAGAAAAAAAACGATTGTAAAAAGGCTTCGAATGTACATTGACGCACTTAACAGCGACAAAACACTTCAGACAGTTGTAGTCCCCATTGGTGACGGTGTAAGTATCAGTATAAAAAGATAGGTGGTTATAAAAATGCATAAATATGAACTTTTATCGCCTGCGGGTGATTTGGAAAAGCTTGAAACCTGCGGCATTTACGGCGCTGACGCAGCATATGTAGGACTTCAGGGGTTATCACTTCGCGCTCCGCAGCAGGATTTTTGCGGAGATTATTTGAAAAAAGCTATCGAAATCAAAAATAAATATAATATGAAGCTGTACGGCGCCTGCAATCTTTTTATGAGGGACGCTGATTTAAAAGTTCTCGAAAGAAGCATAAAGGAAGCATATGAGTTTGGTGTTGACGCGGTTATCGTTTCTGATATCGGAGCAATTTCATCAATAAAAAAATGGTGTCCCGATATGGAAATTCATGTAAGCACACAGGCTAATACATTAAACTCGGAAAGCTGTAATGTATATTACAATATGGGCGCAAAAAGAGTTGTGCTTGCAAGAGAATTATGCATTGATGAAATTGCAGATATAAGAGCAAAGATAAATAAGGATATGGAAATCGAGGCATTCTGCCACGGTGCAATGTGCATTTCCTATTCGGGAAGATGTTTGCTTTCTTCATATATGACAGGCAGAGATTCAAACAGAGGCGAATGCGCACAGCCTTGCAGATGGAAATATAAGCTGTACGAAGAAAAAAGGCCTGACTATCCCTTTGAAATCGGCGGCGACTGCAAAGGCACTTATATAATGAATGCCAAAGATATGTGCATGATTGAACATCTTGATAAATTAGCAAAGGCAGGCGTAAACTCCTTTAAAATTGAAGGAAGAATGAAAACTGCGTACTATGTTGCTGTTGCGACAAACGCCTACCGTAAGGCTATGGATGTTCTTGAAAAGGATATAGATAATTATAAAGCACCCGAAAATGCCCTTAACGAGCTTGACAAGGCAAGCCACAGAGAGTTTTATACAGGCTTTTATTTCGGAAATCCATATGAAAACGGTCAGCTTGTTCATACATCAGATTATGTGAGAAACTATATTCTTATCGGAGTAGTAAGAGGCTATGACGAAGAAAACAAGCGCCTTATAATTGAGCAAAGAAACAAATTTTATTCCGATGAAGAAATTGATATATTATCTACAACAGGCGATTCAATAATCACAAGCGCTGAGGATTTAAGAAATGAACAAGGTGAAAAAATTGAGTCCGCTCCGCATGCACAAGAGACTGTATCAATAAAATGCGATACAAAAATCCCTGTCGGCTCAATGCTCAGAAAAAAGAGAAATCCGCTTACGGATAAATCTCCTGTGTGAAATTATAGAGTTTGAAAAAAGGCATAAGCGATTTCTGTTTTTCGCTTATGCCTTTATAGTTTTTTTATTTCCCAAAAACTGTTACCTGTGTCATTTTTGAAGCCTCATTTAAGAATGGTATTCCAAGTGTAAAATCGTCCGTTTTCCCCATTGTCCAAAGAGTGCCGTCGGATTTTACGGCAAAAAGCTTTCTTTGCGATACAGAAAAATCTATAACATCGTCCAAAACCTTTGTTTCTTCGGTTATTCCAAAAATATTTTCGTTAGGCTCTGCCTCTTTTGTTATATAAAGTGAATTATCTGTCTTTACATAAGCAATAAATCCCGAAGCACATTCCGCTTTTATGACATTTTCAGCTATTTTAACAGGCTCATATACAGTAAACGGAGATTCCTTTTCGGCAGTATCAAATGGCGTCTTATAATAAGGACTTGACCAACACCAAAGCGTATTATTCTCATCTATAACGCAATATCTGCCTTTATTTGAGATATATTTTGCGTTTTCAAACACCTTAACAGGCTCAGACATATCACAGCCGTCAATCCACGAGCTTCCGCTTCCCTCCTCGTGCTGCAGCCTTGCGGTATATACCGAGTTATCCGCTTTAATAAACATAAGATAAAGCGAGCTTGCAGAAAAGTCTGTTACATCTTCTGAAATAAGTCCTTTTTCACCATTTGAAAAAATTCTGAAAAGCTTACCGTTCTCCAAAATAAAATTATTTCTTTTACTTATTGAATTTCCATCTGTTAAGAGTGGGACATCGCTTGAATAAGGTGCATTTTCAAAAATATTTTTTCCGAAAACATAAAGATTGCCGTCAACATCATATACCTTAGTTATTTCACCGACATCAACTGCTTTAATTTCTGGTGTCGGAATTTTTTCATAAGAAGTTATCTCACCCCAAGAATTTGTATATCCTTCCTTTTCAATTCTGTACCCGTATTTATATGTCGGGTCAATTACACATTCTCTTTTATAGTTTTTTGTTTGTTCGCTTCTTACTTCAAGCTGTCCGTCCATATATGTTAAAGAAAGAGAATAATCTGCGATTTCATCATTTTCATATTCTGTCAAAGAAAAATATTCTCTTTTTCTTCTGTCAGAGCCGTTATGCGGAATTTTTGTGCCGGCAAAGCTTATATAGCCGTTTTTCTTTCCGTCCTTAAAAAGACCGCTTGTGTAATAAGCTTCACTTGACATAAGCCCGTTCGTATATTCATATTCTTCCTTAATTGTTCCATATCCGTTCGGAAGATTATCCTTTGTTTCGCCTGTATAGGTGATTTTTCCTTCAATTTTTTCGCAAGGAAGTGAAACTGTTTCCCCCTTTTTATATTCTGCTGCGTCAAAGCTTACCAAATCAACCTTTATTGTTCTTATATCGTTATTATAGCTTACCAAGCCACAAGATGACAAAAATTCGGCATTAATAAGCGTTCTTCCATTCACATTACAAGCGTCGATTTTCTCGCCGTTTAAGTATGTCACAATATCGGTACTGTAAACATTATAACGAAAATCTCCGATTCTTTCAGTCCCCTTTTTAACATTTATAATATCTATTGATGGGAAAATACGGTCGGCCTCTTTATCACGGTTTACAGACAGCGTTCTTTTTTCAGCGTTCCACAAAACCGAAAAGCCGTATCCGCCCAACTCCTCTGCAATAACATATGTAAAACCGTTTATATTGTAGGAAGAAATCGGCTGTTCATCTATAAAGCAAATAATATCCGTAGTTAAAACTTCGCCAATGACACCAAAATCGGCAGCATAAGCTGCTGAAAAAATCAAGATAAAAAACATAATTACACTTATCATTTTTTTCATAAAATCACCCCTCTGACTACATCTTATCATATATTATTAGCATTTGTCAATCCTTTTTATAAAAAAGGAAAAGACTGGTTTTGGGATAAACCGCAAAAACAGTCTTTAAAATTAATTATCTGCAACCGCAGTTGTTATTACCGCAGTTATTTCTGCAATTATTATTCATTATGGGATTGCAGTTTCCTGTTGACATACTGCTGTCCGCAGCCGATACAGCCGGTGGGAAGAACTCTTCAAGCGGGAAATTTATATTGTCAAACAAGTCACATGGATTTTCTTCCGTTGCACCTACACATTCCTTATCAGGAATACAGAAATCATAAGCAGGGATTAAAAGCTGAACATTTCTTTCAAGCTTGATAATTGAGAAAAGTCCCAATGTAACAAATACATTTCTGTCTCTTTCTTCGCCTATAAGTTCATCGTCAAAGCAACCGCAAATTTCCTCTGGAATACTTGAGCAATCTATTTCACAGCAACAGTTGCATTTTTCTCTTTCCAATACTTTTGCGCTTAATGCGATAGGCTCAACAACCTCAACAATGGCTTTCGGGAGATTGTTTTTAACGGAGTATAAAACATCCTGTGCATTAGGTCTGAAGTTCGATGTGAAGATTTTCGCTTTTCCTTCCGAGCCGAAAAGTATAACCTTTTTATCAAAGGTTGCAAGACCTTCAACAACAGCAGGTCTTCCGACGCCCGTGAACACATCAAGATAAACCTTGAAGAAGTATTTTAAATCAACTGTATAGTAACCTCTGTTGAACGGAACTTCTTCGATATCGGTATAAATCCAGATGATGTCCGCTTTGCGCACCTTTACATTAATCGCTCTGTCGATAAGCTCCTGCCCCACACATGTTAAGTATACCCTTGCGTCTAAAATACAGTCTTTGTCACGGCAAGCATCATAAATCTTATCTGTATGAATACAAACGCTGTCGCACGGATTATTTCCGCAGCCGTTTGCAGCAACAGTCGGGTTTGTATTTCCACAATCTTTTGGCATATCAGTATCCTCCTGTAAAATTTTAGATAAATTTCTTTCGTAATCTATCTTCAATTTCATTTTATGAGAATGCTGATATTTGGTTACAAAATTATATTAATTCTTCGTATACTTCCTTAACATTCTTTCTTATATATGTAGGCTTGAAGTCACTTTCCTCTACATTTTTCATTGTGCCTTCTCCGCTTAATACAAAAACAGTATCAATTCCTGCGTTGTATCCGCTTCTTATATCGGTATACACTCTGTCTCCGAATAAAACGGTTTCCTCCTTTGTATAGCCTGCCTTTTCCATAGCAAGATATATCATTTCAGGCTGTGGCTTACCTATAAAAAGAGGGTTTCTGCCTGTTGCGTTAAAAAGCATTGCACTTACAGAGCCGCAATCGGGAACTGAGCCGTACCAGGTAGGACATACCCAATCGGGATTTGTCGCAATATATTCAACGCCGCGGTTAAGAAGTATGCAGGCGTCCTCAAGCTTTTTAAAGGTAAGCTCCGTATCAAAGCCCATAACAAGAACTTCAATATCGTCTTCAAGCTTATCTGTAATATTAAATCCGCTTTTTCTGAGCTGGTCCTTGAAGGCTTCAGTCCCGAACGCATATATTTTCTTATTCTTATGCTCTTTTGCAAGATAGATACAGGTTGCATTTGTAGATGTCAAAAAATCTTCCTCAACAGTTTCGATACCGAGCTTTCTCATTTTTTCTATGTATTTGTCTACGCTTTTCGACGAATTATTGGTAAGAAACATATATCTTCCGCCGATTTTCTTTATGTGCGCCAGAAAATCCTCCACACCTTCAAACAAATCATCGTCAAGATACAAAGTTCCGTCCATATCAAGCAAAAACAGTTTCTTTTCCTTAAGACTACTCATACCACAAATTTTCCTTTCCTGTTGAAATTCCCGAAGCTCCCGCTCCGAGCGCCTCTATTATATCCTCTCTTTTTGAAATAAGACCGCCGGCAATAACAGGGAGAGAAGTCTTATTTTTAATTTCCTCTGTAACTCTCGGCATAATTCCCGGCATTATCTCTATCATATCAGGCTTTGTCTGCCTGATGTTTTCGTATGCAGTGGTGATAGACTGTGAATCAACGATAAAAAATCTCTGTAATGTAATAAGCTCAAGCTCCCTTGCGGTTTTTATAAGGTGGCTTTTTGTGCTTGCAATACCATCAGCACCTATTTTTTTCAGGTGCTTAAGTGCATAGCTGTCCTTACCGAGTCCGCCGCATAAATCTATATGTATCAAAATAAGCTTTCCTCTTTCGTGAGCTTTTTTTACATATTCCTCAACGGTCTCTATATTTCCGTTTAAAATTATAATTATCCCCGCAGGGCTTTCGAGCGCTTTATAAAACGCCTCATCAGACCACGGTGCCGCAATTATCGGATTTTCCTCAAGGATTTTTTTTATCATATCTTTCACAACCTTTTATTTATATATTTCCGCAGGCAATAACATCTGCGCCTGTATCCAGAATATTTTCTATTATAACATCGCCTATTTTAACAGGCGCTTTTGCTAAGGTTTTGTTTATAACCTTCATACATTCAAACAAAAGCTCCTTCGGTACTGCTTCGCTTGTTTTTACGCTGAGTATTTTTCCGTTATCACAAAAAACAGTCGTTGTAAGAGTTCTTTTAGGGTTTATACATTCGTTTTCAGCATACACAAGACCTCTTTTACAGGTATTGCCCGTTATCGAAAGAATTTCTTTGTTTTCTGTCATTTCAACTTCAATATTACAGCCGACAGGACAAACTGTACAAATTATTTTTCTTTTCATCTTATCTTACCTCCGCTGTGATTTCGCCTGACTCTACATTTTCAAGCATTTCTTTTGTTATCTTTACAACTTCCATCTCACCCGGTGCAAGCTTCTTTTTCTTTTTCTGATAAAGAATTTTATCGTTATCTCTTATTTCTATTATACCATCTTTTACGATTTCGTCAACCCTGAAATAAAGATTAAAGTCATTTTTTTCATTTATAACCTGTGGAACTGTGTATCTGATATGGCCTGATTTTTTAATTGTCAGTGAAACACTTTCACCTTTATTTCCGTTTAAATACTGCGCTGCGCTCTTTCCCGCAATCTCCGCTTCCTCCGAAACATAGTCTACAAGGTCATGAACATGAAGCACATTCCCGCAAGCAAAAACACCGTCAATACTTGTTGCACGCTTTTCGTCAACAAATGCTCCGTTTGTTATTGCGTCCATTTTTATGCCTGCATTCTGAGTAAGCTCATTTTCGGGAATAAGACCGACTGAAAGAAGAATTGTATCACAGCTTATGTATTCCTCTGTTCCTTCTATTTTCTGTCTCTTTTCGTCAACCTTTGCGATTGTTACACCCTCAACTCTTTCTTTTCCGTGTATTTCAACGATTGTATGACTCAATTTAAGCGGAATACCGAAATCCTCAAGACATTGAACAATATTTCTTGTTAATCCGCCACTGTACGGCATAAGCTCGCAGACAGCCTTAACCTCTGCCCCCTCTAAAGTCATTCTTCTTGCCATAATAAGACCGATATCGCCTGAGCCTAAAATAACAACGCTTTTTCCCGGCATATAGCCTTTCATATTTACAAACTTCTGCGCTGTTCCTGCTGTGAAAATTCCGGCAGGACGGGTTCCCGGGATATTAAGAGCGCCTCTCGGTCTTTCTCTGCAACCCATCGCAAGAATGATACTTTCAGCCTTTATTTTTATAATTCCGTCATCGGGATTAACTGCTGTAATGATTTTATCCTCAGTTAAATCTGTAACCATTGTATTTATTTTATACGGTATATTAAGCTCATGTACGCGTTTTTCATATCTGTATGCGTATTCAGGACCTGTAAGCTCCTCGTTGAATTTGTGAAGTCCGAAGCCGTTATGTATACACTGCTGCAAAACTCCGCCCAAAGAAGAGTCTCGCTCTAAAATAAGAATATCCTCCACACCGTTTTCATATGCACTTACTGCGGCGCTCATTCCGGCAGGACCACCGCCTATAATTACAAGCTTTTTATTTATCATGACTAACACTCCTTTGTTCTTCCCATTGTGATAACAGACCCGTTTCCGTTTTTGGTGATTTCATCTACTCCCACATTCATCTCTTTTGATAAAATATCAATTATATAAGGTGAGCAGAAACCGCCCTGACATCTTCCCATCTGTGCTCTTGTTCTTCTTTTTACACCGTCCAGGTCTCTTGCAGGAGGATTTGTTCTTATTGCGTCTAAAATTTCGCCTTCTGTAACATTTTCACATCTGCATATAACTCTTCCATATGACGGATTTTTCTTTATAAGCTCGTTTTTCTCATCATCTGAAAGGTTTTTGTAAAAATGAGCAGGGGAACGCATAGGATTGTATTTTTTGTTTTCTTTAAGCTCGCACACCTCAGATAACAGCTCGCTTACATATTCCGCAATAGCGGGAGACGCAGACAGTCCCGGTGATTCTATTCCTGCAAGAGTGATGATATTTTCTTCTCTTTTAATAATAAAATCGCCTGTATCACCGGCAGCACGAAGTCCGCAGAAGGAGGTTATTGCTTTTCCTATTTCAACCTTTTTCATATTCATTTTTTCTTCTGATATAATCTGATTAAGACCATGGAGTGTTGTTGTTTTATCTTCCTTATCTTCAATGTTTTCGGATGTAGGTCCTAAAATCGTATTTCCGTCAACAGTAGGTGAAACAAGGATACCCTTACCCATTTTTGAAGGCGTTCTGAAAACAGTTGCCTTCACGCTCTTGACGGACTTATCAAGAAGGATATATTCACCTCTTCTCGGAGTTACTTTGAATGATGTATCTCCATAAAGAGAAGCTATGTAATCTGAATATAAGCCTGCCGAGTTTACTAAATATTTCGCTTCAACCGTTTCTCCTTTTTGGGAAAATACTGAAATAACACTATCTTTGTTTTCAATTTTACATACATCAAAATTTGTCTTTAATTCTACGCCGTTATCCATAGCGTTTCCGATTGCAGCTATACACAGCTCATAAGGGCAGATTATAGCGCCTGTCGGTGCGTACATTGCAACCTTTACATTCTCTGAAAGAAGCGGCTCCATAGCATGAACTCTTTCGGAATTTAAAATTTCAAGACCCTTAACTCCGTTTTTTTCTCCTCTTTCTTTAAGAACACTGAGCATTTTGATATCCTCATCTGAAAAAGCTATAACAAGAGAGCCGTTGTTTATATACTTAACGCCAAGCTCCTCGGCAGTTTTTTTCATCATTTCCGAGCCTTTTACATTAAGCTTCGCTTTAAGGCTTCCTTCTTCTGCATCAAAGCCTGCGTGAACAATAGCGCTGTTTGCCTTTGTAGCGCCTGAAGCTACATCGTTTTCCTTTTCCAGAATACAGACCTTAAGCTTGTAGGACGATAGCTTTCTTGCTATAAGACCGCCTACAACACCTCCGCCGATAACACATACATCAAACATTTTTTTACCTCCCAAAAAGCACAAAAAAAGACACACAAAAATCAACAAACCTACTGTTTGCGATTTTTTGTGCGTCTCCAATTCTCTTTACGCATATTTATTTATATTATCATTATACAGTTTTTTTACAAATTTGTCAAGACCTTTTCGACAACTTTTTTATCTGAATTAAAAAATCCCTGTACCATATCAACGCTTCCACCGCCTCTTCCATTTAAAAGCTTGTTTATTTCCTTCACTTTTTCTCTGAGATTTTCGGTTTTATGTTTTATAACATAGTTAAAGCCGTTTCCGTCTTTTTTTGAAGATAAAACACTCACATAACCAAAATTGTTTTCGCTTAAAATATTTGAGATATAAATAAGCTCTCCCATATCAGCATCATCTTCAAATACTACAATATTTCCGTCTTTTTTTAAATCAGAATATTTTAATTTAAAAATTTCCCGTTTAAGTCCTGTAACCTCAAAGCTTCTGTCATTTAATTCTTTATAAAGCTTTTCAACTGCACCGTAGCTTTCGTTTGGCTTCACGCTCAGAAGAACGGATATCCCTCTGGTGTTCTCGAATTTCTTTTCATAGTCATAAAGAGCGTTATAACCGCTCAGCATGCTTATTCTGGTTTTGTCTTTTAATTTTTCGGTGCCTATGATTTTTATTATGCCTATCTCCCCTGTTTTCATAACATGAGGCGCACAGCAAGCACATTTATCGTAACCCGATATTGTAACTATACGAACATTTTCGGTAAGCTCAAGCTTACTTCTGTACTCTAAAGAAGCCAGTTCTTCATCAGTAGGATATAAAACGGTTATATCAACATTTTCATAAATCACTTTATTTGAAAGAAGCTCAATTTCTTTTATCATTTCGTCGGTCATATCACCGTTTACATCAAGTGTTATACATTCGCTCCCCATATGAAAGCCTACATTGTCATAACCGTACAGATTATGGATAAGCCCTGTCACAACATGCTCGCCCGAATGTCCCTGCATATTTATAAATCTTTTTTCAAAGTCAATTTTACCTTGTACAACATCTCCGGGATTCAGTTTTTTATCAATGATATGATAAATCACTCCGTTTTCTTCATACATATCGAGAACTATATTTCCGTTTATTTCTCCGTCATCATGCTCCTGACCGCCACCTCCCGGAAAAAACGCTGTTCTGTCAAGTGCAACCCCGTATTTACCGTCGTGTTGTTCGATTGCTTCAAGAACTGTTGCTTCAAATTCTTTTATATGGCTGTTTTTGTCGTATAATCTTTCTGTCATAACAATATCTCTCCTTAGTTTATTTCTGTTTCTCCCGATTTCGTCACCGTAATCAGCGAATAGTTATCTGTACAAATCAGTTTTTCATAGCCTTCCGCTTTTATAACCGGCGTAACGCTTTTGGGAAATTCAAGTATTTTTATAAGTTCTTTATAACGAGGCTCGCCATAATCTGTAAAAATAATATTACAGTTTTCTTCTTTTTCTGCATTATAAGCTGTATACCTCATATCAGGTGATATTACAAAGCGTTCGCCGTTTATCTCAAAACGGATTGCGTCATCATATGAAATCTTTATAACATCATTCTCAAATAAAGCTCTGTTTGTATATATCTTTTCCACGCAATATGTATCGCTAAAATGCCTAATCGCGTCCTCGTCCGTTATTACTTCGTCTATAATATACAGCACCTTTATCTTTTCATTTTGCTTCAAAGCAACAGTTTGAGGATTTGCTTTCAAATCTGAAGCACTGCATATAACATAATGGTTATGCTTATAAATTATATCCACTCCGGTGGTATTTCCGATATATGTTATATATGCATTGCTGTCCATAAACTGATATACATAAAAAAATACTGTAACCGATATACACAGGCATAACAACGCCAACAACATTTTTCGTCTTTCAGATGATTTAAAAAATATCAGAAAAAGATAGACGGAAAGTATCAGAAACACTACGGTTATCATAGAAAGAGGAAATGTTATCTTCATGTCAAAACCGATATCCGAAACCTTAGTAACCAAAAACACATAGTTTACAATCAGCTTGAGCAAAGGTGCAAATATATAACCTAAAGCACTTGAAAAGCGTGATATTATGCATATTATAACAGAAATAATCATGAGAAATCCTACTGCGATTTCAACAAGAAAATTTGTTATAAAGCTCCATAGCGATACCTTCCCGAATATGCTGTAACAAACAGGAAGCATAAATATGTTTACACTGAGCGCTGTTATTATATAATTCTTTCCGAAAAAGCTTTTACCATAAAAAATTCTTCTTAATTCAGGCAACAGGAAAACCAGCCCGAATATTGCGGAAAAAGTCAGTATAAAGGATATATCATATATAATAAGCGGATTTACAAACGCAAAAAGTGATGTCATACAAGCAAGGACGCTTTTTGTCGAAATTCTCTCCACAAAAAAGATATCACATATTTTCACACTAAAGAACATCAGATAAGCTCTTAAAACAGACGGAGAAAAGCCGGTATATAATAAAAACACCGTTGATACAATAACAGTTAATATTATTCTCGGTCTGTACGGCTTTAAAAAGCCTACTGTCAGAATTACGATAAACATACATAAAAATGTAAAATGAAAGCCTGAAACGGTGCATAAATGAAGGATACCTGATTTTACAAATCTGTCATACTGTTCTGCTGATATATACGCTTTATCCGAAGATAATACAGAATAGCAAAACGCAGCCTCGTCAAAGCTTAAGTATTTAAGTAAAGTAAAAAATGTATTTTTTCTTATCTTATGAAAATTCCTGTTAAGAAGGTAATGCTTATCATTTCCGGAAATCTCAAGGTTTTTATCTGTACATTCGGTATAAACAACAGCCTTGCGGCTAATCATTTTGACATTTTTTGAAAGAAAATTATACTTATTTACAATTTTCAAAACAGGCTTCTTCAATGTTACAATATCACCCGGAAGAATATCGTCCTTTCCTGTATAAGAAACATCTATGCGAATATTGTCTTTTGTTTTCAAAATAAATCTCTGCCCGTTCAGGTTATCGGATATTACTTCAACTGCTGTTACTTCTAAAGTTTCAGGCGATGAATTTTTAAATTTCTCCGATTTTAAGAAGAGCTCATCATAAGAGCGTGAAAAATACCCTACTCCGAATGAAAAGGTCAAAATTGCAACAACAGTATAAGCGATAAAATGTTTTAACTCCTTTATTTTTAAAAAAGTCGCAAAAGATATAAAGACAGTTACAAACGAAATTATAAAAACAGGGATATTTGAATCCAAATATCCCGAAAAAAATACTCCGGCAAAAAACATTGCCAACGCTGTGGTAAAACAAACTTTGCGCATTTTTCAAAAAACTTATCAGAAAATATGAGTATCTGATTTGTTTTCTCTTACGATATCTCTCCAGCCGAGATCTCCTCTCTCAAGTCCCTGAATCAGCACTTCGGCTGTTGCAAGGTTAGTCGCCAAAGGAATGTTATGTATATCACAAAGTCTCAAAATCCCGTTTATCTCCGGCTCTGTCGGTTTTGCTGTCAGAGGATCGCGGAAAAATATCACAAGGTCAATTTCATTATATGCTATTCTTGCGCCTATCTGCTGGTCTCCGCCCTGAGGCCCTGACATAAAGCGATGAACATCAAGTCCTGTTGCGTCTGCAACAAGTCCACCCGTCGTTCCCGTTGCAAAAAGATTATGCTTCTGTAAAATAAATTTATATGCAATCGAAAATTGTACCATAAGTTCTTTCTTCATATCGTGAGCAATCAAAGCTATATTCATAACACACCTTTTACCTTTCTTTATTTAATTATAATTTTACAGTCCGTATAGTGAATAATGTATAAAAATGTCGTAATTACTTGTTTGAAATCGTTTTCCATTTTATTTTAATAGGAATTTGCTCTCCTGTCAAGCGTTTTGCGCAATTTTTTACATTTTTTATGAATTTTTTGGAATTACTGTCAACAGCAAGCTGTCCTTCATTCTGATATTTTATCATCATAGGCTCGTCAACAACAATTCCTATAAGCGGAGTTCCTAAATTACTTAAAATCTCATCAACATTAGGCATAATGCCTTTTCTTATCAGCTTAGTGTTAAATTTGTTTACAAGCACATATTTATCTTTTACGCTGTATTCCTCGCTCACGCTTATAAGCCTGTCCGCATCTCTTAACGAAGCAAAATCAGGAGTTACAACCGCAATAAGCGTATCGGTTATACAAAGTGCATTTTTAAGCCCCGTTTCAATTCCGGCAGGACAGTCAAGGATAATAAAATCAAACTGTTCTTTTATACTGTCTATAAAGCTGTAAAACAGGTTTACATCAACATCTTCCTTGTCTATCGTCTGTGAAGCAGGTAGAAAATACAATTCTCCGTATTTTTCAAAATGATATGCCGCTTCAAACAAATCTATCTTTTTCTCATAGACATCAACCAGGTCGTAAATAATTATGCTGTGAAGTCCAAGCATAAGATCTAAATTACGAAGACCGATATCAAGGTCTATCAAAAGTACCTTCTTCTTTTCCAACGCCAACGCAGCTCCGATATTTGCCGCCATTGTTGTTTTTCCGACTCCGCCCTTTCCGGACGCAACTGCTATTATTTTTCCCATTTTTCCACTCCTATCTGACTTCAAGCTGAGTATATTCATCACTTACTTCGCTTAAAGAATTTATAAAATACTCTTCAAATATTTCCCTTGCAACAGGGGCAATGGAATTACCGTGTTCACCATGTTCTACAACGACGCTTATTGCTATTTCGGGGTCGTCATACGGTGCAAACGCAACAAAAAGCGCGTTATTTGTTCCAACAGCCTCCGCAGTTCCCGTTTTACCGCCTACCGCAATTTCAAAATCGCGGAATGTATCGCTCGCAGTACCGTCCTCAGCAACAGACCTCATTCCCGCCATTATCGCCTTGTAGTTTTCAGGTTTAATATTAATTTCCTCCTCTATAACAGGAGTTGTCTCACGGATTGTTCCGCTTTTAACATCTTTGATTTTATAAAGAAGATGTGTTTTATATCTTGTTCCGCCGTTTACCACCGTTGCAATATAGTTTGAAAGCTGAATAGGTGTAAACAGGTGGTCAGACTGACCGATAGCCGCCTGAAGAGTATCACCGGGATACCATATTTCTCCGCGTTTCTTTTTTTCTTCCTTCGATGCGACAGTTCCCTTTGCTTCACCCGGAATTTCTATTCCGCTAAGCTCTCCGAGACCGAATTTACGGCTGTATTTTTCCAGATTATCTATACCAAGTCTGCGACCTGTTTCATAAAAGTAGTAGTTACAAGAATATGTTATCGCGTCAGTTACATTAACTCTGCCATGACTACCCGGATAAACATGACACACAGGCTGATAGTCCTTATAAAATGTGTATTTTCCCAAGTCCTTTATTCTTTCGGAAATACTAGCGGCATTTTCCTCCAAAACCGCAAGCGAAGTCAGAATTTTATAGGTTGAACCGGGTGCATATGTGCCTGAAATTGCTCTGTTCCAAAAGGGTTTGTCATCATTTTTATAATTTTTATTATAATCCTCCTCAAAGGCAGCTAAGCTGTATGTGGGATAAGACGCCATTGCAAGCACTTCACCCGAATGGATATTCAACACGCACACTGCACCGCCGCTGACATCGGGAGCCATTTTTATTCTCAAATTATTTATCATCGAAGCAAGCGCCTCCTCGGCACGCTTCTGAAGATTAAGGTCAATTGTAAGAATAATATCATTACCGCTTAAAGCCGGGTCTAGAGTTTCATAAGAAACTATTTTTCCGTTTGAGTCCTGTTCTATTTTCTGAATACCATCGTTACCCTTAAGCTCAATATCATAAACCTTTTCTATTCCTTCTTTACCTATAACATCGGTAAAGCTGTAACCCTTATCCTTAAGCACCTCGTATTCCTCTTTATATATAGGACCTACTCTTCCCAGAAAATGTGCGCCCACACTTTCGGGATAAGACCGCTCATAAGTAGTCATGACATTAACGCCGGGAAATGTAGTGGAATCCTCTTTTATAACCGTCACGACATTCATATTTACATTTTTCGCAAAGACATAGGAATTATTTGAAGAAAACTGTCTTAATTCCATTTCACTTCTTACGCTTATAACTTTTCTTAAGTATTTGTCAGGAATATCATCTTCAATTTTATATCTTTTTTTAAGCTCTGATATAACCTTATCTGCTTTTAAGCTTTCAGAAAGCTCCATACTTTTCAAAAAGCTTTTTACACCCTCATCGTCCTTTGTATAAGCATACGGCTTTTCAGAAATCGGAAGGCTGTCTGTATATCTCTGTTCGTTCTTTTCCATAAGAAGAATAAGATTATAAATTGTTTTATTAAGTGTTTCCGATGTTTTTGAATATTTGGAAATTTCAATGTTATATGTTATACTGCTTGTAACGATAACACGACCGTATCTGTCTAAAATATCGCCTCTTTTAGCTTTTAAGGGAACGGTTTTAACAAGGCTTTTCAAAGAAGATTCTCTGTAGCTTTCTCCGTTTACAATCTGCAATGAAAAAAGACGCACAAAAAGAGCACATAAAAAGGCTGACATAAGAATCATTATAATAACAACTCTTGAAAAAAATTCTTTTTTCATAATTCTGCCGTGTGCTCCTTTCTTATTTTTATTTTTAGCTATTAGTTATCAATTCTGAAGGTTATTCTTCTTTTCTTCTTTCTTTTTTTGAATATAAAAAGAAGAACAAGAAATACAGCGCTGTTATATATTGCTTCAATAAGAGCTATTTTCATCGTTATATAAAGGAAATTTCCGTCAAATAACCATACTATAAGTGCAAACATTCCCGAAAAGAATATATTCAGGATTACTCCGCTGAAAAATTCAAACCAGAAGTTTTCCGCAAAAAGCTTATAAAAAACTTTTTCAATAATCAAATCAAAAAGCACGAAAAAGAAAGTATATTCTCCAAAAATCCTTCCGCCGATAGCGTCAAGCGCAAGCCCTGTCAGAAGTGCATTATAAAAACCGAAGCTGTTATGGTTGCGAAACGACACGCACATCACATAACAAAGAACTATATTCGGAGCAACTCCCATAATTCTCATACTGTCAGCGAAGCCTGTCTGAAAAGCAAGAACAACAACTCCAAGAATCACATATTTAATTCTTTCAATAACAATACTGTTTTCCATAATCAAACCTTATTTTTCAGTAATAACAAGCACCTCATATAGATTTGAAAAATCTACAATAGGCGCAATGGTGGCATACTGAGAATTTGAGTTTTCATCTACCTTAATCTCGTTTATTCTTCCAATCGGTATTCCCTTCGGATATATTTCTCCCAAGCCTGAGGTTTCAACGATATCTCCTTCAAGTATTGTAAACTGACTTGAAATATAAAGCATTTGAAGAAGTCCGTCGTTTATAAGCTTTATATCGCCTTCGGTGACTGAAATATCACCTGTTCTCGTTATTTTACAGCCGACAGAGGTTGCAGGGTCAAGTATGGTCTGAATTTTTGACCAGCCGTTTCCAACCTCAAACACCAGACCTACAAGGCCGTCCTGCGATAGAACAGCCTGATTGACCTTTATTCCGCTTTCTTTACCCTTGTCAATGGTAACCATTCTGCAATAGTTACCCGAATCTCTTGCAATAACGGAAGCTGCTGTCGTCTTAAATTCGGGATATCGTTCCTTTAAATCAAGAAGCTCCCTGAGTCTCTGATTTTCGCTTTCCAAAGAGGACAGCGAGCTAACCTTATGGTCGAGATAATTGTTTTTATAGGTAAGCTCATCAAGCTGTCTTGCGAGCTCTTTTTTATCTGCAAAATATTCAAAAAAGCCTTCAAAAAAATTGCTCACGCCGTTTGCAGCAACTACAAACGGCTTTGAAACAACATTAAAGGCATTATCTATAAACGCTACATTTACTCTGTTTTTTGCGGAGGCAAAGACAAGAATACATACCAAAAAAAGCACGACTATATATACGATAACCGGTCTTTTATTTCTTTTCAATCCTAATGCCACCTTTCAAAACAGCTTTTATTATCTTCTGTAATTTTTCATTTTGTTTTTGTCGTTATTTATAAGCTTGAGCGTTTCGATTTCCTCCAAAAGCATACCTGTTCCGAGAACAACGCAATCCAGCGCCGCGTCAGCCGCTCTTACAGGAAGATGTGTTTCTGCATTGAGAAGCTTATCAAGTCCGCGAAGAAGTGCACCGCCGCCTGTAAGGATAATACCGTTTTCAACGATATCCGCAGAAAGCTCTGCCGGAGTTGATTCCAGAGTCTCTTTAACTGCATCAACAACAACGCGGATAGGCTCACTAAGAGCTTCTCTTGCTTCTTTTGCCGTAATAATAACATTTCTCGGAAGTCCTGTGATAAGGTCTCTTCCGCGAACATCCATCTCATGAATCAAATCGTCACATTCATATACTGAGCCAATCTGAATTTTAACCTGCTCAGCAGTTCTGTCACCTATCTGAAGATTATGAACTTTTTTTACATAATCTATTATCGCTCTGTCAAAAGCGTCACCGGCAACTCTTACTGTTTTTGAGGTTACAATCGCACCAAGCGAAATAACCGCAACCTCGCTTGTTCCTCCGCCGATATCAAGAATCATATTTCCAAACGGGTCAACAACAGGAAGACCTGCGCCGATTGCCGCAGCCATTGATTCCTCTGTGATATGCACCTCTTTTGCACCTGACTGTAAAACAGCGTCTTCAACTGCTCTCTTCTCAACATCTGTAACCCCGGCAGGCACACATGCAACAACGCGTGGTTTTACAAATATCCCGTTTCTCAAAACTTTTTTAAGGAAAAACTTTATAAGATTGTAGGTCATTGCAAAATCGGAAATAACGCCTTCACTCATAGGGCGGACTGCAATAATACTGTCGGGAGTTCTTCCCACCATTTCCTTTGCGTCGTTACCTACCGCAAGAACCTCTTTTGTATATCTGTTAAGCGCAACAACGGATGGCTCTCTTAAAACAATCCCCTTTCCCTTCACATAGATAAGAGTATTCGCCGTACCAAGATCAATTCCGATATCTCTACCAAATAATGACATTTTATATAACCTCCATTTAATTAAAATACATATCTGTATACTACTGCCGAAATAATTATTCCGATTATTACGGCAACATTAACATTAACACTAAGCCCGAAAGTAAGCTTTATTACATATAAATCAAGTATAAATGGGTCGCTGAGTCCGAAAGTATATCCTACATTAAGCCATGAAAGTGCTCCCACTCCGGAAGTAAGATATGTAATAATCCCACCAAACACTACTCCGATAACAAGAATTATCAGAAGTGAAAACCAAGAATATTTTGAACCTAAAGCCTTTGCTCTCATTTTTATATCCCCCACCTTTTTATAATTATATCAGATATTATTCCGACTATCACCGACGAAGCAAGTGACATTAAAACCGCATACGGTAACAGCGAAAAAACAGCAGATGTTTTCATAACAAAAAAAGACATTACATACTGCATAACGATATGACAAAAACCGCCCGAAACGCTGACTCCGATACAGGAAACTCTGTCACTAAAGATTTTTTTAACAATATACATCGCAAAAAATCCCGTAATACTGCCTGCAAAAGTAAAAACAAACGACGAAAAACCGCTGAAAAAAAGCGTGTTTATCAGGATTTTTAAAATCACAAGCAGAAAGCTGTAAAAAAAGCCGAATGAGTACATTGAAAAAATGATAACAATGTTTGAAAATCCTGCCTTTACTCCCGGAATTCCAAATCCGAAATTAAATATTGAATCAAAAAGAGAAAAAACGAACAAAAGCGCCGTAAAAACAGCAATATACGCTATTCTTACCGTTTTTTTATCAGTAGGTAATCGCTGAAACATCATCATCACCTGCCGTCTCTTCAATTTTTATCATAAGCTTATGCGGCGCACAGATAATAAACTCATCTTTTTCGGATATCCGTCCTGTTTTTTTGCAGTCCTTACCTTTACAGTCCGACTCCTTAATATACACGCATCCGCTTTCCACCACTATTTCATTATACCCATATTTATTGTCAATCTTTACAATTTCTTCAGCTTTCGGTCTATTAATAGAAGAGTATGAATATTCTTTTTTACCGTCAATGTAGATATTGATATATTTTTCGCCGCCTTTTGCACCGGGCTTTATCAACAAAAAAAACGATAAAACAACAAATAACAAAACAGCAGATACAATTATAACATCCGCTTTTTTCACCATATCACTCTACCACCGTAAAATTTTTATTTTTCAATCCTGTCACATTATATAATACCACAAAAAAAACGATTAGTCAATAACTAAAGCTATTTTTTTCCTTTAAATGAATTTTTTTAAAAAAATATGTTTTTATAGTTGAAATAGTTAAAATTTTATGATAGAATATATACATCAATATTTAATGAAAAAGGAGACATTATAATGAAAACTGTACAGGATATTCTCAATTTAATTGAAGAACACGGAATAAAAATGGTTGATTTTAAGATGGTTGACATCAACGGTCAGTTCCGACATGTTACAATTCCGGCAAAAAACTTCTCAGAAAAAACGATGAAAAACGGTATAGGCTTTGACGCCTCAAACTATGGCTATGCAGTGGTTGAAAAAAGCGATATGGTATTTATCCCCGATCCCGATACCGCAGTTATAGACCCGTTCTGCGAAATTCCGACATTATCTATGACAGGTAACGCAATGATTATCGCCAGCCCTGAAAACAAGCCGTTGGCACAGTATCCGAGAAATATCGTTCTCGCTGCCGAAAAATATTTGAAGGACAGCGGTATCGCGGATACAATGCTTATCCTTCCCGAATTTGAATTTTATCTTTTCGACCAGGTCGGCTGGGAAGTAAAGCCTGAATCAATCGGTGTATCTTTAGACGCACAGCAGGCACACTGGAACAGCGCAAACGAAGGGCTCGGAAACATAGTTGCAAAACAGAAAAACTACCACATTGCAAAGCCGTTTGATGTATCATATGAAGCAAGAAGCGAAATGTGTATGCTTATAGACGACGCTGGTATTGCCCTTAACTATCATCACCCTGAGGTTGGTGCAGGCGGACAGTTTGAAATTGAGCCTGAACTGGGTGTTATGTCAAAAATGGCTGACGCTACGATGATGATAAAATACATCATTCACAATACAGCTAGAAAATACGGAATGTCAGCAACCTTTATGCCAAAGCCTGTAATGGGTGAAGCGGGCAACGGTATGCATGTACATATGCTTTTGTTAAAAGACGGCGAGCCTGTTTTCTCAGATGACAACGGATATTCAAACTTAAGCAAGGAAGCTCACTGGTTTATGGGCGGTCTTCTTAAGCATATCGCATCACTTTGTGCACTCACAAACCCATGCACGAACTCATTTAAAAGACTTGTTCCGGGCTTTGAAGCTCCTGTTACCGTCGGATATGCTACCTCAAACAGAAGTGCCGTTATCCGTATTCCTGCTTACGCAAAAGAGCCTAAATTAAGACGCTTTGAGCTTAGAAATCCTGATGCAACATGTAATCCGTATTTCTGCTATGCGGCAATCCTCATGGCTGGTATTGACGGTATTAAAAATCAGATTGACCCGCATGAAAACGGCTGGGGTCCTTATGATTTCAATTTATTCCATTTAAGCGATGAAGAAAAAGCTAAATTAAAGCAGCTTCCGACTTCACTGGAAGAAGCGCTCAACGCCCTTGAAGCAGACCACGACTACTTAACTGCAGGCGGCGTATTCCCTGAAGAATTACTTAAAAACTTCATAAAAACAAAACGAGAAGAATGCCGTCAGCTTGCTGCAATACCACACCCTGCTGAATTCGATAAATATTACAATTTATAATTTCCAACACGACCTGAAGCTTCTGCTTAGGTCGTGTTTTTATGTAATATTTTCTTATCATATGGATATTTTTTCTCTTTTTTGGCTTTTTTTAAAAATCTGTTGACTTTCAGATTTTTTTATATTATAATGGGCATAACAATTCTTTAAGAAAGGTAAAACTACTATGAGATACTACGAAAATCCAAAATTTCTGCATGAAAACAGATTACCGCAGAGAAGCTATTATATTCCGAAAAACGACGGTGCATATATGCTTCTTAACGGAGAGTGGAATTTTAAATACTTTAAATATGACGACGAATATTCAAAAGATATAACAGAATGGGATAAAATTCCTGTACCAAGCTGCTGGCAGATGTACGGCTATGAAGACCCGAACTATACAAATGTAAATTATCCGTATCCTGTTGACCCGCCTTTCGTTCCCGATGAAAACCCAATGGGAGTATACGAAAGAGAATTTGAAATCAAAGACACTTCAAAAAAGACATATATAGTTTTTGAAGGCGTTTCTTCAAATATTGAATTATACATAAATGAAAAATATGTTGGCTATTCTCAGGGGAGCCATTTGCAGAGCGAATTTGATATTTCAGATTTTGTTGTAAAAGGAATAAATAAAATAAGAGTGTTGGTGAGAAAATGGTGCTGTTCATCTTATCTTGAAGACCAGGACTTTTTCAGATTCAATGGTATTTTCAGAGACGTATATATCCTTTCAAGACCGGAAGGTCACATAAAAGATATTAAAGTAACAACAAAGAATAATATTGTAAATATTGAATTTGAAGGAAAAGCTGAAGTTTCACTTCTCGGTGAAACAAAAAATGCTGAAAATAAAGCTTCCTTCGAGGTTGAAAATCCAATTCTCTGGAATGCTGAAAAACCATATCTTTATACATTAACTTTTAAATATGACTGCGAAATTATTGAAATCAGATTCGGTTTTAAAACAGTTGCAATTTCAGAAAAAAGCGAGCTTTTAATAAACGGCGTCCCTGTAAAGCTGAAAGGTGTTAATCACCATGATACAGATGCCTTTAAAGGATGGTATCAAACCGATGAGGATATGAGAAATGACCTTCTTGCTATGAAAAAATTAAATATCAATACTATAAGAACTTCTCACTATCCGCCACCACCAAAGTTTATGGATATGTGTGATGAAATGGGATTTTATGTAGTTTTGGAAACTGATTTGGAAACACACGGATTTGTTACAAGAAATTCAACATACGCAGGCTATGACGAAAAAGACAATCCTGAATGGATTTGCAACCAAAAAGAGTGGGAAGGCGCTTATGTTGAAAGAATGGAAAGAGCGTACGAAAGAGACAAAAACCACGCTTCAATTTTCATGTGGTCAACAGGAAACGAAAGCGGTCATGGTCTTAACCATATAAAAATGGTTGAATACATAAAAGCCGTTGACTCGGACAGACTTGTTCACTGTGAGGACGCCTCAAGACAAGGATACGAAGAAAATGCAGATGTATATTCAATAATGTATCCGCCTGTTGAAATTCAGCCGGACTGGACACATCCTGACACGGGTGTAGTGTATAAGGACGAAAGATCGCTTGACGGTTACACCAAAAATAACAAATGTACAAAGCCTTATTTTATGTGTGAATATGCTCATGCAATGGGTAACGGTCCCGGAAGCGTAAAAGATTATTGGAATTATATTTACGCAAATCCGCATATGATTGGCGGATGCGTCTGGGAATGGGCTGACCATACTGTTATAAAAGACGGCGTCCCCCTTTACGGCGGAGACTTTTCTGAAGGCACACACGACCATAACTTCTGCTGTGACGGTATGGTATTCTATGACAGAGGCTTTAAAGCAGGTACATACGAAATAAAGGCTTGCTATCAGGGAATGGGAACTTCTCTTGACGGATATAGCCTGAAAATCATAAACAGATATGATTTCACAAACTTAAATGAATACACAATCAATCTTACAGTTAAATGCGACGGTGAAGTTATATCAACAAAAAATATCACACTTGACCTTGAAGCTCACTGTGATACTGTTATTGACATTAAAGATTTATGTGAAGGCATAAAAACCTGTAAGCTTGGCGCATTTATAAATATAACAATGTACGACAAAACAGGCTATGAGGTTGCTTTATCTCAGCACAAGCTTCCTATTGAAGAAAAATCTGAGATTATCACAACTGATAAATACTGTTTACTTACGGAAACCGACAGCGAAATTATTGCAGAAAAAGAAAACTTCAGATATGTAATTTCAAAAAGATACGGTAACTTTATAAGCATCGTAAAAGAAGGTAAGGAACAGCTTCTTGATAAGGTTTCCCTTACAGCATGGAGAGCACCGACAGACAACGACAGAGTTATACGCAAAACCTGGGAGGTTTCAAATCAGGATAATCAGTCGGGACTTAATTTTAACAAAATTTTCAACAAGGTTTACAGCTGTGAAATAAAAGACGGAAAAATTGTTGTAAACGCTTCATTGGCAGGTATTTCCAGAGTAAAATTCTTAGACTACACACAGACAATAGAAATTTTTGATAACGGAAGTATAAAAATATCTTTAAAAGCAAAGCATACTCAGAAATTAACATATCTTCCGAGACTTGGCTATGAATTTAAAACACCGTATGAAAACGAAAACTTCAAATATTTCGGTATGGGCGAATACGAAAACTATATCGACCTCAATCACCATACAAGAATTGACTGGTATGAAAGCAATGCCGACAAGGAATATGTGAACTACATTCGTCCTCAGGAACACGGAAATCACACACAAACAAAAGTTCTTGATATCAGAAACGGGCTTAAATTTATGACAGAAAATGAATTTGAGTTCAATGTTTCCCACTACAACAGCATTCACCTTGATGAAGCTAAGCACATAAACGAGCTCAAAAAGGACGACGCAACAAATGTGCGTATTGACTACAAGGTTTCAGGTATTGGCTCTCAATCCTGCGGTCCTAAGCTTTTCGAGCATTATCAGCTTAAAGAAGAAGATATTGAATTTTCATTCTTTATTTTATAAAATTTTTTAAAAAATAAAAATTTTGAGAGGCAAAGAAAAAAATTTTTTCTCTGCCTCTTTTTTTCACTTTTAAAAATATACACTTCGGTCACAATAATATTATCAGAAAGGCGGTGATAAAAATAGAGAATAAGAAAAATGAAAAATTTAAAATTAAAAAAAATGAAAAATCAAAAACATTTAAGTTTAAATTTTATACTCTCGTTTTCAGTATTTACATTATTTTTGTAGGCTATGCAAATTCTGTTGCCGAAAACGAGGTATGCGTTTATGCAGATATGAAAAATCTGAGGCTTATCCCGTCAGGACAAGCTGTTGCGATGAAATTAAAAACACACGGAGTTCTTGTTGTCGGAGTAAAAAACGACGACGGATTTCCAGCGAAAAAATCAGGCATAAAAAACGGTGATATAATAACAGCGGTAAACGGCACCAAGCTTTTAAATACAACACATTTTGAAGAAATAATAAAAGCAGTCGGTGAAAACGAAATAACACTCACCGTAAACAGAAACAACGAGACGCACAAAATAAAAACGAAGCCCATAAAAACAGAAGAAAACACATATGAAATGGGAATGTGGCTTCGCGACAGCGCGGCAGGAATAGGAACAATTTCATTCTACACAAGTGATAAAAAGAATTTTTATGCACTCGGTCACCCTATTGCCGACAGCGACACACAGAAAAATTTTTCGGTAAGAACAGGTAAATTAGAGCTTGTTGATATTCACGGTGCAAAAAAAGGTATGAAAAACAATCCCGGAGAGCTTATCGGAACTATGTCCGATTATGAGATAGGAACTATATCCAAAAACACCGCTTCGGGAATTTGCGGTGAAATAAAAGATAACGGTATTATACTTGAAAAACCGCTTGAGGTTTGCAAAAAACAAGATGTGCAAACAGGCAGCGCATATATTATGACAACTGTCAGCGACTGCGGAGTGGAAAAATTTGAAATTGAAATTTTAAAAATTCTTGAAACAAACAAAAACAAGGATTTTGTTATAAAAATAACCGATAAAAAGCTCATTGAAAAAACCGGTGGAATAGTTCAGGGAATGTCAGGGTCTCCGGTGATTCAGAATGGGAAACTGGTTGGAGCCGTAACACATGTTTTTGTGAATGACCCAACGAGAGGATATGGAATATTTATTGAAAATATGCTGACAGAAACTGAGAATTGAAATAATACAAATGCTCGCTTATATTATTATAGGCGGGCATCTCTTTTTATTTGTTTTTTCGTATATAGAAGTTTTTATATCCAAAAAACTTGCTTTTTATATTATCCTGTGTTATAATGTAAACATAAGTCGATTTACAAAGAAAGGAAACTTAAAAATGGGAAAAACAAATGATATTTTTGAAGTATCAGAAAAAGAGATGAAAAAGAAAAGTAAGAGAATCAAAGCGACCGGATTAAAATCGACACTTATTTTTTCTGATAAGCTTCTTATGACTTCATTCGGAAAAGGAAACGACGCAATCTTAGAAAAGGAAATCATTGACGATCAGATAACAGCGCTTAACAACCCCGAAAGCTTCAGCATAAAGGCAGACGGAAAGAAGTTTAAAATCAAAGGAAACGGCATAACAGGGCTGGCTGACAATCCGTTTCTCAGCGAAAAAGAAATCGGAGAGGATATCATAGACTGCAAGGATACACTTGAAGAAAAGTATTTCGGAAAAACCTTTTCAGATAATATCCACATTCAGCTTATATACAATATCCTTGATATTACAAAAATACTTGCCGTTCATATAAACAATATTGCCTATGAATTTGACAATCTTTTCAGAGACGGCTCCGTTGGTGATTTTATAGGATATATGAGCAGTATAAACCGTTACAGCTTTTTTATGAATCCACCTGAAAGTCACTTTGCATATCAGAATATTATATCTTCAAGAGATAAATTCAATATGCTTAAGAAAAATCCGAGACTTGCGTATTTCGGAGATATATTTTTTACATATGACAAAAAAACAAGAAAATCTGTTGTCAACGAAAAAAGGCTTTACTATATAATGGCTCTTATAGGCGACATAAGACAGTTTTGCTTCCACGGCGGAACAAAAATGTCTCCCTACATTCCTCAAAGCTATCTTAACGAAGAATCAAAAAATATTCTGGATAGCATATACGACAGAAAAATCAAAAACCTGAACAGTAATTTTCTTGCAACAAACGCAAAGAATCTTGAAATACTGTTTGATGTTTTAAAAGTGCCTAACAACAAAAAAGCCGATATCACAAAGGATTTTTATAACTATATCGTAAGAAAAGCAAATAAAAATATCGGTTTTTCAATTAAGAAGCTTCGTGAACAGATGATTGACGCAAACTGTCCGTCAATAAAAGAACAAAAATATGACAGCTGCCGTTCAAAGTTTTACAGACTTCTTGATTTTATTATATACAGCTACTATGTAAATACGCCTGATAAAATCGAGAAAAATGTAGCTAAATTAAGAAGCTGTCTTGATGATGAGCAAAAAGATATGTTTTATGTTAAAGAGGCTGTCAGCTTATGGGCAGATATAAAAACATACTGCGAGGATTTGCGTTCAAAGATGAACACAAAGACCTTGCACGACCGAACAGATTACAGGCTTATTTCTGACGATATGAAAAAGACAGTGAACGAAATAGCGATAAAATCCGATTCAGACTATTTCTGTAAGCTCATATATCTTCTCACGAATTTCATGGACGGAAAAGAGATAAACGACCTTCTGACAACGCTTATAAACAAATTTGAAAACATTGCTTCGTTTACCGATGTAATGGATAAGTATAATATAGAATACAGCTTTACAAAAGATTTTGAGATGTTTGAAAAAAGTAAGGAAATAGCTTCCGACCTGAGAGTTGTAAACAGCTTTGCAAGAATGACAACAGCAGCGCCCGACGCTAAGAAAATAATGTATATTGAAGCGGCACAGGTTTTGGGAATGAATGTATCTGCAAAAGAAACAGAAGAATATATCGACAGATACCTTCTTAATTCGGAGTTTAAAAAAGGACAGAAGAATTTCCGTAACTTTATTGCGTCAAATGTTATAGAATCATCGCGCTTCAAATATCTTATCCGCTATGCAAATCCTGAAAAAATCCGTACAGTTGCCGAAAATGAGCAGCTTGTTCGTTTTGTTCTCGAAAAAATTCCTCAAACGCAAATCGAACGCTACTATTTCTCATGCTTCCAGAAACGCAGCAACAGCATAAAAGAACAGATTGACGCTCTTACAGGCGTTATAACAAAAATGGATTTCAGAGATTTTGAAAATGTAAAGCAGAACGGCAGGTCATTTGAAGAAAAGCAGTTTAAAGCAAAAAAGCAGGCAGCTATCACACTTTATCTGACAATACTTTATCTTATAGTAAAAAATCTCGTGTATGTAAATTCCCGTTATACAATAGCGTTCCACTGTGCTGAAAGGGATATGCTTCTTCACCAAATGAATCCAAAGGAGAAAAACTGGCTTCTTCTTACAGAAAAGCTGATAAAAGATAAAAAAGCTAAAATAAACGCTTGGTTTGACGGTCTTACAGAAACAAACAGAAATCAGAGAAAGCGCAAATGGAGAATTGAAAGAAGCTGCTCATACCTTTCGGATAACCTCAAAAATACGGATAATTCTGTAATTATAAGATACAGAAACAGTATAGCACATCTTGATATTATAAGAAATATGGATAAATATATAAAGGATGTAAAAAGCTTCAAATCATATTTTGAATTGTACCACTATCTTATGCAGCGTACTCTTATCAAAGATTGCAAGCTTGAAGCCGCTGCTGCACCTCAAATATTAAACGGCTATGCAAATGCAGTTTTAACCCACAATTCCTACTGCAAGGATTTCGTTAAAGCGCTTAACATTCCTTTCGGATACAATTTATCAAGATTTAAAAATCTGTCCGTTGACGAGCTTTTTGACAGGAATAACTAAAGGCTATGGCTCTCTCCTTGAGGGAGCTGTCAGCGAACGCTGACTGAGGGAGTTGGATATATATTTGAGTTAGGGCGTTATTATCCCATATTTGAACTATACCTCTACCGTTTCGTAGAGGTCTGAAACCCAGACCCGTCCTCATTAATAACCGCACAACGAACTACACCCTTACCATCTTGTAAGGGTCTGAAACTACGGAAACAAGAAGTTAGGAGGCAAAACTACACCCTTACCGTCTCGTGAGGGTCTGAAACGTCATGGTAAACCATCCTTTCTTTGTAAAAAAAGAAAAAAGCCTGTGGGAATTTTAATATAAAAATCCCACAGGCTTAAAACAAAAAAAGCTTGCTACACCTGAATTGGTGCTGCAAGCTTTTTTATATTACATATATTTTTCCATCTGCTTTTTAAGCTTTTTTATTATTTTTTTCTCAAGCCTTGATATGTAAGACTGAGAAATTCCCATAATATCGGCGACCTCCTTCTGAGTTTTTTCTTCGTCGCCAAGAATCCCGAAACGAAGCCCGATAATAAGCTTCTCTCTTTCCTTTAAAGCAGCGACAGCACAAAGAAGCTGTTCTTTTTCAAATTTTGCTTCGATTTCTCTGTGAATTATGTCGCTGTCTGTTCCCAATATGTCGGAAAGCAGAAGCTCATTTCCCTCTCCGTCTGTTGAAAGCGGTTCATCAAGAGAAACATCTGCCTTTCTGTTTGAAATTTTCCGAAGATACATCAGTATTTCGTTTTCAATACATCTTGAGGCGTATGTTGCAAGCTTGATTGACTTTTCGGCATTAAAGGAATTTACAGCCTTTATAAGACCAATTGTTCCTATTGAAGTTAAATCCTCAAGATTAATCCCTGTATTTTCAAATTTTTTTGAAATATAAACTACAAGCCTCAGATTATGCTCAATCAGCTTCTTTTTCGCTTCCTCATCAGGAAGAAGCGAGATATATTTTTCTTCCTCCTCACTTTCCAACGGAGGCGGCAGAAGCTCGCTTGAACCGATATAATAACAGCTGTTTTCAAAAAAACGCTTAAACAAATTCACAAAAAAATTTAATATTTTCATTTTTTCACCGTCCTTCCGCACTATATCAGAGTTACAGGATTTATAACAGCGTCATAGTCGCCGTCAAACTCACTTTTTGATATTGCCACAACAGCGTCGATTTCTTTATCCTTATAGATAAATCTATCAGGCTTGAAGCCATATAAAAGCTCATATTTGTCGGTTACAGTCCTGCAAGGAATAAGCCTGAAATTTTTAATCTTAAAAATGTTATCTTCATTAACAAGCTTTTTTATCTTATCCTCAGACACAACAACCACAGATTTATGGCTGATGGGGTCAACAAGAGTATTTCCCGTATCAAGAAGCGTATTAAGCTTCATTTTTTTATTTTTATAAAAAATGATAAGCTCCTTTTTATTTTTTCCGAATGTCATATTTTTCTTAAAAAGCACGACAAAAAACCTCCCGATAAAAATTAAAAGAACAACTCCGAGTATAAGGCTCATAAGATTTGCTCTCACATAAAAGACTCCGTTTTTCATATCTCCCGATAAAAAAATTGAGCCGAAAAAATATATACAGCCGCCAAGAGAGATATTTATAAAAAGAAAAGCCATTATGTATCTAAAAAACGAAGACAGCCTTTTCACCGGAAAGGATATAAAAATCATTGCACAAAAAACTATTATTTTAAAAACAACATTTTTTATAAGCATAAAATCGGAAAAATAAAGCGAACACATATAAAACGCTCCAATCCCCGACGACAGTGCAAGCTTTAAAATGCGGGGCTTTATGTTCATAACAAATGCAGTCAGATACAAAGCCAGATAATCCATCATAAAATTTTCAAAAAAAAGAACATCTATATAAACGGTCGTTGTCAAAAAAATTCCCCCATCCGAAAACCATTGTAACACATAATTAAAAAAAATTTTAACCTATTTTGTCGCGTAATTAAAAAAACTTTAAAGAAATATTGAAAATTTTTTTCTTTTATGCTATAATTATATTATTAACATATTACAAATCTTGGAAAAAGGAGGATTTTATGCAGGACTATTCAGAATTTCCGCCTTGTGTGAGAGATTTTTTGTCACACAAGCTTACAATTGAAGGAAAATCCGCGCTGACCGTCAAGGAATACGCTTACGACCTTCAGACATTTTTCCGCTATATAGTTTGCAAAAGAGATAAAAAGGCATTTGACGCTGACAATACGGATATCACAAATGTAACGGTTGAAGATATAAAAAGAATAACGATATCGGATATATATGAATATCTTTTGTTTTTGAATAACAATCTCAACAATTCTGTCCGCACAAGAGCAAGAAAGCTTGCAAGCATAAAATCCTTTTATAAATATCTTAATGTAAGCGTGCATTTAATAAGCGACAATATTGTAAAGGATTTAAAGCTTCCTACCGTTCCGAAAACACTTCCACGGTATTTAGAGCTTGACGAAGCGAAGGACTTACTAAAAAGTGCAGACGGTAAAGACAAAGAGCGCGATGTTCTTATACTTACAATTTTATTAAACTGCGGTCTTCGTGTATCCGAGCTTAAAAACCTGAAAATTGACGATATACGCGGAGATACTATCTTAATTCACGGAAAGGGAAATAAAGAAAGACAGCTTTACTTAAACGAAGCAACAAAGAACGCTTTTTTGCAGTATATTGCAGTAAGAAAGCCTGCAAAGCCTCATTACAGGCAGCTTATTCTCGCTTCAAACGGACATGAAATTTCTATCGGCGGAATACAGTACATAGTTAAAAATTTAGTTCGCAAGGCAGGACTTGACGCAACAAAAATCTCAACTCACAAATTAAGACACACAGCCGCAACGCTTATGTATAAATACGGCGATGTAGATGTTAAAGCCTTGCAGGAGGTATTGGGGCATGAGCATCTTAACACCACGGAAATATACACACATGCGAACAACGAAGAGATAAAAAAAGCACTGAAAAACAACCCGCTTTCCTCGTATAAAGTAAAATAATATGTAAAATCACTGTAAAAAAAAGTAAAAATATAAAAAAAAACTTGCAATAATCAGAAAACTGTGTTATAATATTGTTATTATCTAAAAAAATGAAAGGAAAGTTTGTTTATATTTTTTCATAAACTGCTTTTTTAAAATGAACGATAATATAATAATAAGAATAAATAAAAACTATGAAACATTCTCAAAAAGGCAAAAGCTTATTGCTGATTTTGTGAATAATAATATATCAAAGGCTGCGAACATGACGGCGGCAAAGCTGGCTGAAACAGTCAGCGTTTCAGAGTCTACCGTCGTTCGTTTTGCAACTGAACTTGGGTATCTCGGTTACCCTGAATTTGTGGAAGCCATTTCGGAATATATGAGAAGCGAATCCTCCATAATAAAAAGGATGGAATCCTTATCAACCGTTATAGAAAACCGCGATACTTTGAGAACAGTTATGAATTCCGATATAGACAGTCTCAAAAAATCTGCTGCAAAAATCGACAAAGAGCAGTTTTCAAAAGCAGTTGACGCTGTTATAAATGCCAAAAAGATTTATATTCTCGGCGTTCGAAGCTCAGCGTGCTTAGCGAGCTTTGCGGGATTTTATTTCAATATGCTTTTTGATAATGTAAGACTTGTTCACACAAATTCCGTTTCGGAAATGTTTGAACAGATTTTGAAGGTTGACGCCGATTCCGTTGTTTTCGGAATAAGCTTTCCGAGATATTCAAAGAGAACTGTCAAAGCTATGGAATATTCAAAAGACAAGGGTGCAAAGGTTATCGCGCTTACAGACAGCGAAAAATCTCCTATTGCACCTTACGCCGATTATCTTATAACAGCAAACAGCGAAATGGTTTCGTTTGTCGATTCACTTGTTGCTCCATTTTCTGTGCTTAACGCTTTTATTGTTGAGCTTGTTATGAGAAAAAAGGGGGAGCTTCAGACAAGCTTTGAGCAGCTCGAAAAAATTTGGGAGGAATATCAGGTTTATGACAAGCTTGATGAAGTCACAAATCCCGATAACAGCAATATGATATGAAAAAAACAGCAGTTATAGGCGGAGGTCCTGCAGGAGTAATCTGCGCGGCTGAAGCAGCCAAAAACGGTAACGATGTTTATCTTTTTGAAAAAAACGATAAATTATTAAAAAAACTTCTTATAACGGGAAAAGGCAGATGTAATATCACAAACAGCAGCGATATTTCAGATTTTTTTGCGCAAATCCCCGTTAATCATGAGTTTTTATACAGTGCGCTTTACACCTTCACAAACGACGATATAATAAAGCTTATAGAAAATGAAGGCGTGAAGACAAAAAACGAAAGAGGAAACAGAGTTTTCCCCGTTTCAGACAAATCGCACGATGTGGCATTTGCACTTACAAGCTATTTAAAAAAGACAAAAGCAAAAATCCTTCTTAATAAGAAGGTTACAAAAATAACAAAAGAGGAAAACGGCTTTTTGCTGGAGATAAACGGCAAAAAAGAAAGGTTTGACTGTGTTGTTATTGCAACGGGAGGTCTTTCCTACCCCGCCACAGGCTCAACAGGAGACGGTTATGAGTTTTCAAAAAAGCTCGGACATACAGTGACAACGCTTTCACCGAGTCTCGTTCCCCTTGAATGTGAGGAAGAATTCTGCAACGAGCTTAAAGGACTTTCATTAAGAAATGTAAAGCTTAAGCTTGTAAGTAACAATAAAACAATTTTTGAGGATTTCGGAGAAATGATGTTTACGCCCTACGGTGTAACAGGACCGCTTATAATATCAGCAAGCAGTCATTTAAACGAAAAAAATGAGAAAAACGAAAATATAATATATATAGATTTGAAGCCTGCGCTCACCGAAAAACAGCTTGATGAGCGTGTTCTGAGGGATTTCAAAGAATTTTTAAACAAAGATTTTGCAAATTCTTTAAATAAACTCTTGCCAAAAAGCATAATTTCTGTTATAATAGATTTATGTCGCATTGATCCGCACAAAAAATGCAATGCAATTACAAAAGAAGAGAGGGCGCGTTTGGTTAACATTTTAAAGTCTTTTAAGCTTAAAATAACAAAAAAACGACCCGTTAAAGAAGCTATTATAACCTCAGGCGGTATTAATGTAAAAGAAATCAATCCCTCCACCATGGAATCAAAGCTTGTTAAAGGCTTGTATTTCTGCGGAGAGGTAATAGATGTTGACGCATACACAGGCGGATATAATCTTCAGATAGCATATTCGACCGGATATCTTGCCGGAACAAACATAAACTGAGAAAGGAAAAGCTTTCCTATGGAAAAAGCAGGAAAAATTATAATTGCAATAGACGGCCCTGCCGGCGCCGGAAAAAGCTCGGTTTCAAAAGCCGTTTCCCAAAAACTCGGTTTTACCTATATTGATACAGGCGCTATGTACAGAGCTTGTGCGCTTATGGCTATCGAAACAGGTGTTGATGTAAGGCAGTACACGCCTCAGCTTCCCTTGATGTTTGAAGATTTTGAGCTCGTATTGAAATTTGAGAACAACAAACAGAAAATCATCTTGAATGATATTGATATCACAAGAGAAATCCGTGAGCCTGATATATCAATCGGAGCTTCTTACATTTCCGCTATACCGTATGTAAGAGACAAAATGGTTGAGCTTCAGAGAAAAATGGCAGAAAATGAATCTGTTGTTATGGACGGCAGAGATATCGGGACAAATGTGTTTCCGAATGCAGATGTAAAAATATATCTTACTGCCGATGTTACGGAGCGTGCAAAAAGACGCTTGAAGGAGCTTTTGGAAAAAGGAACTTCAACTGATCTCGCTGCAGTTCTTTCCGATATGAAAATGAGAGACAAAAACGATTCGGAAAGAGACTATGCTCCACTGAAAAAAGCGGATGACGCTGTTGTTGTGGATAACACAAGTCTCTCGTTTGAGCAATCTGTTGATACTGTAATAGAATGTATCAACAATAAAATCAAGGTGTAAAAAATGTTATATACAATTGCTAAAGGCTTTTGTAAGCTTTTATATAATATCATTTTCCGCATAGAAGCACAAGGACTGGAAAATATCCCGTCCGAAGGCGGTGCTGTTATATGCCCTAACCATATAAGCAACCACGACGCTATACTTGTAACAGTCGCTATAAAAAGAAGAGTTACCTATCTTGCAAAAGAAGAAATTTTCTCTTTTAAGCCTCTTGGCTGGCTTTTAAAAAAGATTGGCGCTATTCCGATAAAAAGAGGAAGCGGTGACATAGGTGCTGTAAGAAAAGCGATAGAGGTTCTTGCGGATGATAAAATAATAATTATATTCCCCGAAGGAACAAGAAACCGTACTGAAAACACTTTGCTGGAATTTCGTTCAGGCGCTTCGCTGATTGCATATAAATCTCAGCGACCTATAATCCCCTGTACGATAATAGGCAAATACAGACCTTTCTCGAAAATAAAAGTTGTTTTCAGCGAGCCTGTAAGCACACTCGGCAAAACAAAAGCAGATGTACATATGCTGACATCGCAAACTGAAAATGTAATCAGAAATATGCTGGAGGGAGTAAGGTAATGTATCTTAAGGTTGCAAAAAGTGCAGGCTTTTGCTTTGGTGTAAAGCGTGCCTGTGACGCAGTTTACAATGCCCTGCCCCACAAAAGAATATATCTTTTGGGTGAGTTAATCCATAATGACGATATTATGAACGACCTTTTTGAAAAAGGTGCTGTTTTAATAAAAAGCACAGATGAAATTTCGCCATGCGGCACCTGTGTTATAAGAGCACACGGTGTTGGAAAAGATATAAAAGAAGAAATCTCAGAAAAAAATATAGATTGTATGGATATGACCTGTCCATATGTAGCAAAGATTCATCAGATAGTATCAGACGAGGAAGAAAAAGGCAGAAAACCGATTATATTCGGAAAAAAAGAACATCCTGAGGTAATCGGAATTGCAGGACACTGCAAAGCTCCTGTTGTCAGTATGGACTTTTATGAAATCAGCGATAGTATCAAAAGCGATGATAAGCTGAGCGTTGTAGCGCAGACGACAGTTGAAAAAGAAGAATTCAGAAAATTTGTTTCTCTTCTGAAAGAAAAATGCGCTGATGTAAATGTTTTTGATACCATATGCAGTGCAACGAAAAAAAGACAGTCTGAAGCAGAAGAAATTGCTAGTGAAGTTGATTTTATGATTGTCATAGGCGGCAAAGCAAGCTCAAACACAAAGGAGCTTTACAAAAAATGCTGCAAGGTCAACAAAAACACAGTTCTTATCGAAAATATAAAGGGCTTATTCGAGTATTTCGGTATAAGAAATGATGACGATAAGAAAATAAATAAGTTAAAAAATATTATATATACAAATTTTAAAGGCGTAGGTGTTACTGCCGGAGCTTCAACTCCGCAAAGTAGCATCGAGGAGGTAATTACAGTTATGTCAGAAGAAATGAACACAACAAGCGAATTCGAAAAGGAGCTTGAAAATTATTTGGTTAGCCCTGTACACACAGGCAAAACAGTAACAGGTCATGTTGAACAGATTACTGAAACTGAAGTAAGAATCAATATCCCTGGTTACAAGGGTGTAGGAATTATTCCTGCAGACGAATTGTCAGATGATTCAACAGTTAAACCTGCTGATATAGTTAAAATCGGCGATGAAGTTACTGCAAAGGTTATTAAACCAAACGATGCAGAAGGCTTCTGTCTCTTATCTAAAAAGAGCATTGATTCAATAGCAAATATCCAGTTTATCAAAGATGCATTTGAAAAACAGGAAATAGTTGAAGGTAAGGTTGTAGGCGTTATCAAAGGCGGAATACTCGTTTCTGTTAACAGCGTAAGAGTATTTGTTCCTGCTTCACTTGCTACATTAAGATATACTGCAGACTTAAGCGTTCTCCAGAATCAGACTGTTAATCTTAAAATCGTTGATTTCGACGAAAGAAGAAACAGAGCAACAGGTTCTGTAAAGGTTGTTCTTAAAGAAGAACAGGATAAGATTGAAGCTGCTTTCTGGGCTGATTGCGAAGTTGGTAAAACATACACAGGTACAGTTAAGTCATTAACAAGCTTCGGTGCTTTCGTTGACCTCGGCGGTGTTGACGGTTTAATCCACATCACAGAGTTATCATGGTCAAGAATCAAACATCCTTCAGAAGTTGTTAAAGAAGGACAGAGCGTTGAAGTTTATGTTAAAGCTATTGACGATGAAAAGAAAAAAATCTCACTCGGATATAAGAAAGACGAAGACAATCCATGGAACCTTTTCAAGAGCCAGTATCAGCTCAACGATATCGTTGAATGTACAATCGTAAGAATCGTTCCATTTGGTGCATTCGCTCAGATTATCCCTGGTGTTGACGGTTTAATTCACATTTCTCAGATTGCTAACAAGCATGTTGCAAAACCTGAAGATGAACTCAAAATCGGTGAAGTTGTTGCTGCTAAAATCATTGATATAAATGCAGAAACAAAGAAAGTAAGCTTAAGCATCAGAGAACTCATCGCTCCTAAGGAAGAAGTTGAGGAAGCTCAGGCTGAAGAAACAGCTGAAGAAGCAGCTCAGGAAGAAGCTCCTGCAATTGAAGAAGCTGCTGAAGCAACTGAAGAATAGTATCAGTTTCTGTTTGTTTTTTAAAATTAATAGCAGTTCAGACCTAAATTTTACGAAAAACTATTGACTTTTTTTAAAAATATGCTATTATTTTAATATAAATCTCTTATATATTGGTTCTTTTTGAATATAATATATAAATAATGATTAATGTAAAACATAAGGATGGTTGAAAAATGTACGAAAAAGAAGTTATTATTCAGAATCAGGTTGGTTTACATGCAAGACCTGCTACATTTTTTATTCAGAAAGCCAATGAGTTCAGAAGCAATATATGGGTTGAAAAAGAAGAACGCAAGGTAAGCGCTAAAAGCTTACTCGGTGTACTCTCTTTGGGAATCACTAAAGGTACAAGTATAAAAATAGTTGCAGAAGGTACCGATGAAACTGACGCGGTTAACGCATTAGCTCAGCTTATCGGTTCAGACTTTGCTGAATAGAAACATGGTTTTTATACCGTGAATTTAATTTTCTTATACAAAAATCCATAATTATTGGTATAGAAAAAGGGCTTATGCCCTTTTTTTATACCGAATTATATTTAAGGAGATTATTTTTTGAAGGCTCATAATACAAAGAAAAAAAATATCCCGATTTTTGTGGCACACAAGGGTTGCCCGAATGATTGCGTTTTTTGTAATCAGGTAAAAATAAGCGGTGCAAAGGATGAAATTAACCCCGATAAGATAAAAGAAATTATCGAGGCTTCTTTGCCTTACTGTGATTGTAAAAATACTCAGATAGCCTTTTTCGGCGGAAGCTTTACGGGAATTTCGGAAGATGTTATGACAGAATATTTGAAAATAGCAAAAAGCTATGTTGACAAATACAACCTTGACGGTATACGCTTATCCACAAGACCTGATTATATAAATCCGCATATTCTGGATATATTAAAAGAGTACAATGTGTCTGTTATTGAGCTTGGAGTTCAATCTATGGATGACGAAGTTCTTTTAAAAAACAACAGAGGTATGACAAAAAAAGCTACAAAAGACGCTTGCGAAATGATAAGGAAATACGGATTTTCTCTTGGTGTTCAGCTTATGACCTCGATGTACGGCTCTGACAGAGAAACTGATATAAAAACAGCGCATGAAGCGGTTTTGCTTAAACCTGATTTTGTGCGTATCTACCCTACCGTTGTTATAGGCGGTACAAAACTTTATGAATTTTATGAAAACGGACTTTACAAAACAAAAACATTGGAAGAAACAGTTGATATCTGCTGTGAAATGCTTGAAATTTTCATAAAAAACGATATTCCTGTTATAAGACTGGGGTTAATGACAAATGAGGATATCAACTGCGACAAGGTAATAGGTGCATACCACCCCGCCTTCGGAGAGCTTGTTTTTTCAAAAGTATATTTTAATAAAATTTGTAAAATTACAGACAGCAAATTTAAAAATTTAGAAAATAAAATTCTTCTTATTAAAGCTCCGAAAGAGCTTGTCTCTAAAATAAGCGGTCACAAAAAAATCAATATTACAAAATTAAAAGAAAAATACCGTTTAAAAGATGTACACTTTACATATGATAATATTATAGATGTTGAGGTAATAGTATGAGAAATTTAAAATCAGATACAGTTGTTGTGAAAATAGGCACAAGCTCGCTTACATACGATAACGGAAAAATGAATTATAAATTTATTGATGAACTGACAATGGTTCTTTGTAATCTGAAAAATCAGGGTAAAAATGTTGTTCTTGTTTCAAGCGGTGCTATCGGAGTTGGCGTAAGTAAATTAAGACTGGCAAAAAGACCTGATGACATAAAAACAAAGCAGGCTACCGCCGCTGTCGGTCAATGTCAGCTTATGAGTATATATGACAGATGCTTTTCACTCTACGGTCAGGATGTTGCACAGATACTTATAACAAAATATGTTATAGATAACGAGCAGTCAAAGACTAACGCAAAAAATACATTGGACGAGCTTTTTAAGATGAATGTTGTTCCTATTGTAAACGAAAACGATGTTATCTCAACGACAGAAATCGAATTTGGCGATAACGATACCCTTTCCGCTTATGTTGCAGAGCTTACAAACGCTGACCTTCTGATTATTCTTACAGATATAGACGGTTATTACACAGAAAATCCTAAGGAAAATAAAAATGCAAGGCTCATTTCGGAGATAAACGAAATTACTCCCGAAATAATGGAAAAAGCAGGAGGCGCAGGCTCTTCAAGAGGAACAGGCGGTATGTACACCAAGCTCCTTGCCGCACAGATTGCAATGAAAGCTGATATTGCAACCGTTATCACCTCGGGCAAAAATCCTAACGATATATATAGCATTGTCGAAGGTGAAGAAATCGGTACACTTATAAGGAAAAAGGTCTTATAAAGCACTTTATGAATAAATTTGAAAGTGAAAAAAGGATAATTGATATGAAAGATATAATTTTAGGAAAAGCAAAAAAAGCTAAAGAAGCAAGTGTTATAATGCAAAAAGCAGGCACAAATAAAAAAAATGAAGCACTTCTTGCTATTGCTGACGCGCTTTTGGAAAACGCAGATTATATACTTAATGAAAACAAAAAAGACATTTCAAACGCGAAAGTAAACAATGTAAGAGAAACTATGATTGACAGACTTGTTCTTACAAAAGAACGAATAGAGGCTATGGCTGAAGGCGTCAGAGAGGTTGTAAAGCTAAAAGACCCGATAGGCGAATTTACAGGAGTTACAACTCGCCCGAACGGTCTTTCAATCGGGCAGAAAAGAGTTCCGATGGGAGTTGTGGGAATAATATACGAAGCACGCCCGAATGTTACAGTTGACGCAGCTTCACTCACATTAAAAACAGGTAATGCATGCATTCTCCGCGGTGGAAAGGAAGCAATAAACTCAAATATCGCGCTTATAAAAATAATGAAGACTGCCCTTATAAAATGCGGACTTCCTGACGGTGCAGTTGAATTTATCGAAGATACAACACACGAGTCTGCAAATGAAATGATGCATTTAAACGGATATATTGATGTGCTTATCCCAAGAGGAAGCGCCCGTCTTATTCAGGCAGTTGTCAACAACTCCACTGTTCCTATTATAGAAACAGGCTCAGGAAACTGTCATACTTATATACATTCTGACGCTGATATTGATATGGCTCTTTCAATTCTTAAAAATGCAAAAGTACAGCGTCCCTCCGTATGTAATGCTTGCGAAAGCTTGGTTGTACACAAGGATATCGCAAAGGAATTTTTACCAAAAGCAAAAAAAATGCTTGAAGAATGTGGAGTTGAGCTTCGTGGCTGTGAAAAAACACTTGAAATAATAGATATAAAAAAAGCAACCGATGAGGATTTCTATACAGAATATAACGACCTTATAATATCAGTAAAGATTGTTGACAGCTCTGATGAAGCAATTTCACACATCAATGCACATAACACAAAGCATTCTGAATGTATAGTTACAAAAAGCTACGAAGAAGCACAGAAGTTCACAAACGAAATTGACGCTGCTTGTGTTTATGTCAACGCTTCGACCCGTTTTACTGACGGAAACGAGTTTGGGTTTGGCGCGGAAATCGGAATTTCAACCCAGAAGCTTCACGCAAGAGGTCCTATGGGACTTGAAGCACTTACCTGCACCAAATATATAATACTTGGAAACGGGCAAATAAGATAAAAAGAAATTTACTAGTAAAGGATTTGATAAAATGTTTGTAGATAGCGCAAAAATATATGTAAAAGCCGGTAACGGCGGTAACGGCTGTGTAGCATTTCACAGAGAAAAATATGTTGCGGCAGGCGGTCCTGACGGCGGTGACGGCGGAAAAGGCGGAAGCGTTATTTTTGAAGCTGACAGTAATATGTCAACACTTATGGACTTCCGTTACAAAAGAAAATATGTCGCTCCAAACGGCGCTGACGGTACAGGAAAAAAATGCAAAGGAAAAGACGCTGAAAATCTTATCATAAAAGTCCCTGTGGGAACTACAATACGCGATATTGACCTTGATATCTTTTTGGGTGATTTGTCATATCATGGGCAGCAGGTTCTCGTTGCAAGAGGCGGAAAAGGTGGATTCGGAAACACGCATTTTGCAACACCGAAAAGACAGGCACCGCATTTTGCAAAGCCGGGAAGAAAAGGCGAAGAGCTTAATGTTGAGCTTGAAATAAGACTGCTGGCAGATGTCGGACTTCTCGGATTTCCTAATGTAGGAAAATCAACACTTCTTTCTGTCGTAAGCGAATGTAAGCCAAAAATTGCTAACTATCATTTTACTACGCTTATCCCGAATTTAGGCGTTGTTGATATGGGTGAAAACAGAAGCTTTGTTATTGCGGATATCCCCGGAATTATCGAGGGTGCAAGCGAAGGTGTCGGACTTGGTCATGAGTTTTTGAAGCATACTCAAAGAACAAGACTTCTTATTCATATTGTTGATGTATCGGGAATTGAAGGAAGAAATCCGATTGAAGATTTTGATATAATAAACGCGGAACTCAAAAAATATTCCGAAGAGTTGAGCGAAAAAGAACAGATAGTTGTCGGTAACAAGCTTGATTTAGTGTTTGACGAAGAAACCGTTAACAGCTTTAAATCGGAAATGGAAAACAGAGGCTATAAGGTATTTCTTATTTCAGGTGCAACTAAAAAAGGCGTTGACGAGCTTATGAACTACACATACGAAAGACTTCAGGCAATTCCTGTAACAGAAGCTGTAAGAGTAGTTGATATTGATACAATCGTTAGAATTGACCCACATGACACAAGCTTTGAAATTATCAAGGAAGAAGAAGGCGTATTTATAGTTGAAGGCGCTTTACCTGAAAAGCTTATCAACTCAACAAACTTTACAGACTATGAATCTACGCAGTATTTACAAAGAGCACTCATCAAGAGCGGTATTATTGACGCACTTAAGGAAAAAGGTGCAAAAGAAGGTGATACAATCATTATTGATGAATCTCAGTTTGATTTTGTAGAATAATAGGATAAAATAAAAATCTCGATTTAGTAATACTAAATCGAGATTTTTGCAAGTCCGCCCTCACTTGTTTCCTTGTATCTGTTTTTTATGTCAAGTCCTGTTTCGTTCATCGTGCGTATTACATCATCAAGAAAAATTTTTCTCATTCCGCTTAAAAAGCTTGACAGACTGACTGCGTTGATTGCCCTCATTGCCGCAACGGCGTTTCTCTCTATACAGGGTATCTGCACAAGACCGCAAATCGGATCACAGGTGAGCCCTAAGTGATGCTCAATTGCAATTTCTGCCGCATATTCTATTTTGTCTATATTAAGACCGGAAAGCTCAGCCAACGCAACAGCCGCCATAGCGCACGCTGTTCCTATTTCAGCCTGACATCCACATTCTGCCCCTGAAATTGAAGCATTCGTTTTAACCAGATTCCCTACTATTCCTGCCGACATAAGCGCATGAATTATATCATCATCGCTGTAACCTCTTTTTTTCTGCTGATAAAAAAGCACTGCCGGCATAACGCCTGCCGACCCGCAGGTTGGCGCTGTGACAATACGCCCGCCGCATGCATTCTGTTCACTTACCGCAAAAGCATACGCACAAACCATTCTGTTCTCTCTTGTTTCAGCGCTTTCGTCTACATGCTCCTGATTAAAAAGATACTTCGCCTTCTTTGAAACATTAAGACCGCCCGGAAGTATTCCTTCATCCGAAAGACCGTTTTTTATGCTTTCCTTCATACTTTCCCAGACATTTTTCATATATCCGTAAAAATCGTAATCTTCCTTTTCCATAGCATACTGCCAGAGCTTTATATCTTTTCTTATGCAGTATTCCTTTATATCCTTAAAGTTATCAAGGTCGTATATTTTCGCATGCTCGGCTTTTTTCTCATTTTCAATAAGTATATCCCCGCCGCCTATGGAAAGAACAGTTATTTTGTCTGTAATTTCATTATTTTTATACGCAAAAATTTCCATAGTATTCGGATGCGGTAAATCTGTTTTGGTAAGATTAAATTCCACATCACATTTTTTTGGCTCCATAGTTTCAATAATAACCTTATCGGTTTCGTGACCTCTTCCTGTTTTTGCAAGAGAGCCATATAAAATAACCTTATAAAAATCAACATCGGGATTCTTGTTTTTAAAGAATATACAAGCTTTTTCAGGTCCCATAGTATGCGAGCTTGAAGGCCCCTTACCTGTTTTGTATAACTCCTTTACAGAAATCATTCCGCCTGTTTTATCCTTTTTATTTTCTTTTGTGCTTTCATCTGAATCAGAAATAAAATATTCAACATCAACATTGAATATTTTTGAAAGCTTATAAATATTTTCGATAGAGGGTATTGAAATCTGTTTTTCCCAATTTGAAACTGCTCTGTTACTTATGCCAAGCATTTCCCCCAAAGCTTTTTGAGTCATACCCGATTTTTTTCTTAATTCTGTTATTTTTTCTGAAATTTTTGCAACCATGTTTCCAAGCTACCTTTCAATATATTAAATATATTATATACCAAACAAAAAGAAATATCAATAGAAGTAAAAACAAAAAAATCCACTGTTCGGGTGTTTCTCTAAGGGATGTTTAGTGAAATACTTGTAACGGTGCGGAAGTTGGGTGAACAGTTTAGGCTGTTCACCCTTTTCCTTTGCCTTAAATTTGACCTGCATTTCCTATGTGAGTGAAATATATATCGATTTGCTGTGTTGCGCTTTTTGAGTCTTCCAAGCTCTGCCGACTTTGCTGACAATTCTTTTCGGCTCTCGGCAGAGGTTTTTTGATTTATGAACTCTGCGAACTCTTTAGTCTTTGTCTGCCTTTTTTCTGCCTCAACGGTTTTTTAATATTAAATTGTTGTTATTATATCACTCTTTACCCACCTTGTCAATAGGTAA
>CAZHZL010000008.1:8316-54641 GCA_964537245.1 uncultured Oscillospiraceae bacterium | reverse complement strand
AAATAGGGCTGCAGACAACCCGATTTAAAAAATCGTTTTGTCACAGCCCCTTTTTAAAGTATAACATCATGCGGTTTAAAATAAAAATCGCCGTCTGAATATTTTTTAATTTTCTTAAATGAAACAATATACATACAAATTACAAACAAATAGAAAATTGCAACTGATAAATTTGTTCCCACAAAAAGACAGTAATCAAAAAATCCGTGTAAAAGTGTAGGCATTATAAGCGCGTACGATAAATTGATTTTCTCCATCTGTTTATTGCTGTATGTGTTGTAATATTTAGCAGTACCGTAATAAATCCCCATACAAACGCCGAACATCATATGTGCAGGAACTGAAATAACTGCTCTCATAATACCTGTCTGAAATCCGTACTGAAAAACATAAAGTATATTTTCCAATGTTGCAAAGCCGAGCGTTGTAAACACAGAATACACAACAGCGTCAAAACGGCAATTAAAATACTCTGATTTCCATGTAAGCTTTTTAAGAACAAGATATTTTGAAAATTCTTCTATAAGAGCAACGCCTATGAATGCATGAAAAACAGTATGAAGCGATGTTCCGCCTAAAAATATATCATTTATTTTTCCGAGAAATTTTTCTGCCATTATTACCCAAATAACGGATATCACTTCAAACGAAAACAGCTGTATAAGCAAATGTGCAGGCTCTTTTTCCACCTTATCCTTTTTGTAAATAAAATACATAAGAACAATTGACGGTAATACCGCTATAAAAAGAAGTAATTTCATTTTTATTTCACTACCTGATATAAAATTTTGAGCTGATTAATTTTGCTCTCGTATGCCTGATGTTGTTTTTCTGATAAAAGTCTCTGCTTGATTTCATCTTTTACTGCGTCATATTCCATTGGCTGAGCAGCTTTTTTATCGTTGAGCATTATGATGTGATATCCGAACTGAGTCTGAATCGGTCCTCTGATTTCCCCTACTTCCATTGTAAAGCAAGCTTCGTCAAATTCAGGAACCATCTGTCCGCGCGTAAATTCTCCAAGATTTCCGCCTTTCTGTGAAGAAGGACAAGAACTGTTTTCTTTTGCGGCGTCTTCAAATGAAATTTCCTTATTATTTATTTTAGAAAGCAATTCGTTGGCTTTTTCTTCGCTGTCAACAAGTATATGGCTTGCGTTTACTTTTTCACCTTCTACAAAAGTGTCCTTATGTTCTTCAAAGAAGCTTTTTGCTTCTTCATCTGTAACCCTAACTTTTTCCAAAGCTTTTTCAACTGCATAGTTTGCGAGCATATCGTCCTTTACCTTTTTAAGCTCTGCTTTAAATTCTGCATTATGCTCATAAAGATTTTTTGCGGCGTCAAGCAAAAGAAGCTTTTTGTTTATAAGCTGATTAAGCACCATTTCACGCCCCTGCGGTGTGTCAAAATTCTGTCCTCTCTGGCGAGTGAGCATTGCTACCATTTCATCTACTTCGCTTTGTGTAACAGGATTTCCCTGCACTGTTGCTAAAACTTTTTCGTTAATCATTTTTTCGTTCTCCTTATATTTTAATCTATATATAGCCGATTGTAAAACTCGGCTTACGCCTCTTTTACAATCGCCTATTTTAATCCGTATAATTAAGCGGGTCATGTGCAACCCCGTCTTTTCTTATTTCAAAATGAAGATGAGGTCCTGTGCTTCTTCCTGTATTTCCGAGCGTTCCTATCAAATCATTCTGACTTACCTTCTGACCTTTTGTAACCTTAACCTCATTCATATGCGCATAAAAGCTTTCATATCCGTCACTATGCATTATCTTAACCATATAACCGTAACCGCTGTTATCCCAGCCTGCAAATGTAACTTCGCCGCCGTCTGTCGCATAAATAGGGTCCCCTATGTTACCTTCAAAATCAACGCCGTGATGTTTCCTTCCCCATCTTGAGCCAAAACGGGAGCTGATATTTCCGCTGTACGGTCTTGAAAATGTTCCTGTCGGAGCGTCTTTCGGTTTTATCTTTGTTCCTGCAACAACAACCTTTGTCTGCGGCTGTTTTGTCACAGTTTCTTTAATATTGTTTCTTTCAACAGGAACATTGTTTATCTTAACAATTTCATAAACAACGGCTTTTTCACCGTTTTCGCCCTCTTCAATAACCGCTGTATCGCCTTTATATCTTGAAGAGTCATCTTTGATTTTTGTATCAAAAGTTATTTCTTCGTTTTTTGTTTCATAAGAAACCGCTTTTATTTTCAAAATCGGTGTTGCAGTTTTTATATTAAGCTGTTCACCCTCGTTTATAAATTCAGGTATTATACCGGGATTGTTTTTTAATATTTCATCAACAGAAACATTATACTTTGAGGCAATGCTTTCGATATTTTCACTGTTTTTTACAGTATGAATAACATTTTCCTCTTTATAGCCTTTCAGAAATTCTTCGGTTTCGTCGCTGTTTTTTAAAATATCTTTTTCAACTAAAGCCTTTTTGATATTTATATCACTGTAAAAAGAAACCTCATTATCCTGAGTTTTATATGAATTTTTTATATTTTCAAGTATATTTTCCAAATCTTCTTTATCACGCATTGCAATTTCGATTTTTCCGTCTATGTATAAGCAATATGCGTCGCTTACATCACTGATACCGAAAACGCTGCTTCCTGCAACTGCCATAAACATTATAACTGCCACAGGCAAAAGTACAAACAAGCTTATTTTATTAAAATCCTTACTTTTGTAAAACCCCTTTATTTTTGATAATATTCCGACAAAATTATTGTCCTTTTTCATCAAAACATACCTCATTCCTTTCCTTTTAAACTCATATGTAATATTACAAAATAATTACACACAGGCTCTATTGTAACACACTAATGTGAAAAAATCAAGTTTTTTTTGAAGTTTTTATAAGAATATTTATATTTATTTTATAATATTAAATATATAAAGGAGAAATGCGTATGTTTATTACAAGAGAAAAAATTTTATTTATTGTTGTGATTTTTTTAACCTTAGCCTCATTTATGGTTATTTTATTCAAAAGAATAAGGCGTTATGATAATGAAAACGAAACTATCGTTTTTGATTTTGAAAACATATTTTCAAAATTCCCTTTTGAAACAAAAGCTTACAATCAATTTTTATATATAAAATTTTATAAAAATATTTTTTCGGCATTTTACATAAAACATTTTTTAAATCTTAGAAAAAAAGTTTTTATAACTGATAATTTCAAAAAATATGATTTTTTTTACGGTTTATATGAAAAAAGCTGTAATCTCCCTTCACCCTGTTTTGAAGAATATGCTTTTAATAATTTAAAAACAATATTAAAAAGTTTACGCACAGATATAAAAAGTATTTGTATTTGTTCTTTGAAATATGATGAACGATTGAAAGCTGTTATTGATGTCTGCACCTGTTTTTGCGATAAAATATTTTTATCAACAGACGATATTATTCTTTTTGACAAAATAAACAGCTATGCAATTAACAAAAGCGGTATCGGACTTTTGTATAAGAATATATCTTCGATGAATGATTGTGATGTAATTATAATTTTAAACGAAGGCTGCTGTGATTTTTACAATAAAGGAAGGTATGTAATAAATTTAATGAAAAATCACTATGTTTCAGGGTGTAATGTTTTATATGATTTTTATGATAAAAACTGCTGCATATTTGAAAATATTGCAATGAAAAAATATTATTTCAATGAAAAAAATGCTGTTTTTTTCAAATTACAATGGAAAATTATGAAAAAAAGTTGACAAGATTGAAAAAAAGGTATATAATATAGTGTGATTTTGTGTACACAAATTAAAATTCGTATAAATATCCGGAGGTAAAAAATGGCAGAGAAAAAGAAAACTATCTTAACCAATGAAGGTTATGAAGAAAAAAAAGCAAGACTGGAATATCTCAGAAATTATCTTAAAGTAGATGTGGCTGAAAAATTAAAAGAAGCAAGAAGCCACGGTGACTTATCGGAAAACGCTGAATATGACGCTGCAAAAAATGAACAGGCAGAGGTTAATGCTGAAATTGAAAAGCTTGAAGCTATGCTTAAAAATGTTGAAATCGTTTCAGAAGACGAAATTTCAACATCAAGCGTTGCAATCGGTACAAAAGTAACTGTTATTGACTTGGAAATAAAAGAAGAACTCAACTTTCAGATTGTTGGTTCAACAGAAGTAAATATTTTCAATAAAAACAACGAAATTGACATACTTAATATGAAAATATCAAACGAATCACCTTTAGGCGCTGCTCTTATCGGTCACAAAGAAGGCGATGTTGTTGAAGTATCAACCGAAAGCGGTATGATTAAGTACGAAATCAAAGCAATAAACAAATAAGACTATCGAAAGGAATACTCAAATAATGAGCGAAAATACAAATATAGAAAACACACAGGAGCTTTCTGAACTTCTTCAGGTAAGAAGAGACAAGCTCAGCGAGCTTCAAGCTGAAGGAAGAGATCCTTTTCATATCACAAAATTTGAAAGATCACATACATCTTCTCAGATAAAAGACAACTACACGACAGAAAAAAGAGAGCTTACAAAGAGAGGCTCGGACGAGGTTGAAATTATTGACGCAAAAATTTCAGCTTTAGACGGTCAGACCGTTACTGTTGCAGGAAGAATTATGTCAAAAAGAGGCATGGGTAAGGTTGGTTTTATCCATATCGCAGATATAGACGGACAGATTCAGTTATTTATAAAGAAAGATATTTTTGGTGAAGAGGAATATAACCGTTTCAAAAAACTTGATATCGGTGATATTGTGGGTGCTGAAGGTGAAGTTTTCACTACTCAGACAGGAGAAATCTCCGTAAGAGCAAACAACATTACCCTTCTTTCAAAATCACTGCTTCCCCTTCCTGAAAAATTCCACGGACTTTCTGACCCTGACCTTCGTTACCGTCAAAGATATGTTGACCTTATTATGAACGAAGATGTCAAGAAGACATTCATTGCAAGAAGTAAGATTGTAAGATGTATTCGTCAGTTTATGGACAGCAGAGGCTTTTTAGAAGTTGAAACTCCTGTTTTAAACACAATCCCCGGCGGTGCTGCTGCAAGACCTTTTGTAACACACCACAATGCACTTGACATTGATATGTATATGAGAATTGCAACTGAGCTTCACTTAAAGAGACTCATTGTTGGCGGTTTGGAAAAGGTTTATGAAATCGGTCGTATTTTCAGAAACGAAGGTATGGATATCCGTCATAATCCTGAATTTACAACAATCGAAATCTATGAAGCATATGCAGATTATCACGATGTAATGGATTTGACAGAAGAGCTTATCCGTTACTGTGCAAGAGAGGTTTGCGGTACTGAAAAAATCGTATATCAGGGTACTGAAATTGATTTATCACATTTTGAAAGACTCACAATGATTGACGCTGTTAAAAAATATGCAGGCGTTGACTTCAACGAAATAAAAACAAATGAAGAAGCACAGGCAGTTGCAAAGCAGCATAAGCTTGAGCTTGAGCCTGCAAAGGATTCAAGAGGCGACATCATCAACCTCTTCTTTGAAGAATATGTTGAAGACAAGCTTGTTCAGCCAACATTCATTATGGACTACCCTGTTGAAGTATCTCCGCTTGCGAAAAGAAAACCAGACGCACCTGAACTTACAGAAAGATTTGAAGTGTTTATTACCTGCCGTGAAATGGGTAACGCTTTCTCAGAGCTTAACGACCCGATTGACCAGAGAGCAAGATTTGCTCATCAGGCAGAATTAAGAGCAGCCGGAGACGACGAAGCAAATCTTATCGACGAAGACTTCCTCAATGCTCTTGAATACGGTATGCCTCCAACGGGCGGATTAGGAATCGGTGTTGACAGACTTGTAATGCTCTTAACAGACAGCTACTCAATAAGAGATGTCCTCTTATTCCCGACAATGAAGCCGTTGGATAAATAAACACGGCGAAAACCCAGTGCTTATGCGGGTTTGAGGAAAAGGATATGCCTAAAAAGCTTAAGCCTTAAGCCAAATTTAAGCCAAAAGGTGAAAACGGATACATTTAGCACAAATAATCAGGTAAAAAGTCTTGTAAAACTTAGGTTTTGCAAGGCTTTTTTTGTGTCTTGAAAAAATTATTTTGTACGATTTGTGTCTAAATTTACAGTGCTTCATTGTTGGAGCAGAAAGAGAGGATTTTATGAAAAAACTAAAGGGTAATTTCACAACCATATGTGATATATTCACTCTATTAAAAGTGATGTATCAAGAATGGAGTTTTAAATGGATAAAAGATTTCGTATTAGTTACCACGAAACAAATGATAATTATTTTGTTGATTATGCTTTGTGGAAATATAATAAAGGGCGATTTTCTTGCTCTTTTACACATGATGAATTTTGGAAGATAAAACAAGGTTCGGCAATTATAAAAGATTCAAACGGCAATATTGAAGAAGCAAAAGGCGGTGATTATATAAAATTTGCCTCAAAAGAAAAAATTTCTTTTTATGTGCCAAATGCATTTGAAGTTTTTAAAACTTATTTAGATGAACATTACAAAAAACAACTCAAGGAAAATCAGCAAATAAATTATCATATTATTGATATTATTTTTAAATCATTAAAAATTTATGATGAATGCCAAGATGAACTGCTTGAAGAAGGATACAAGATTAAAGAAATAATTTGTTGCGGTAAGCAAGGAAATATCTACAAAGCGATTAACGATGGCAATAGGCTTATGCATTGGTTCTCATTAATGAGCGAGATTTTTGGCATCACGAAAGATGTTTTGCTTGGAAAAATCAGAATAAAGACGGGATTATATTGTACAGATTTGAATTTAATTTACCGCCTGATATACTCTTATCAAGTGGTGGATTTCATGGAACATAAAGTTGTCAGAGAAAAGAAATCGTATAAATATAGCTTGAAAAAGCCCAATATTGACAAGATTTATAATGATGAGTGGCTAAATCACACTTTGTGTGTAAGGTACAGTGATAAACAAAAACCGGACATACTATAATTTCAAACTTTCCTTCTTATTAAAAAACTTGGTCCGTACCTGCTTACACAGCGGTACGGACCGTTTTTTATTAACAAATATTTACTTTTCAGTTTGTAATTTTAATTTTTCAGCTTCTTTACTGTTCGCTCGCTTACGATAACAGATTCACCGCTACCCTCAAGCCCTGCTGTATCTTTTATAAATTTTCCGTACATAGTCATCCATTCAAAATAATTTAAAACTACTTTAAATATGCTTTTGCAACACGCACGCAATAGCTTGTGCCATAAGGCATACCTGTAAAATTAACAGTTAAAAGATCATTAGTTTGTGTGAAGCTAAGTTCTTCTTTATTATCCATCCATTCAATTTTTAATATTGTATCAACTACATTTGAAAAACCGTATGCTCCCACATAATTTCCGCCAACTGTTACATTTTCATTTCCTTGCTTTCCCAAATCATAACTAAAGATGTATAAGCAGTTTTCACCTTTTAACATAAAACTCCTTCCCATACTGTAGGCAGGATATGGTTTTCCTTGATATATCGCTTCGGAAAAAATTTTCATCCAATCTCCTATTATATATAAGAGTTCCTTTTGTATTCCACAAATTCTTCCTTGCGCTTCAGGTCCTATGTTTAAAAGAAGATTTGCGCCAACCTTTCTGCAATCGCAAAGCGCTTCAATAAGCTCCTTAGGTGATTTGTAGTTAAAATCGTTATAGCCCACGCCCCAATGGTCGTTGAGCGTGTAGCACATTTCTGCGGCAATATATTTTGACATTCCTTCTCTGTTCATCGGAGTCGGCTTTCCCTGCTCAAATGTAACGGAATCAATTTCAGGATGACCTGTTTCGCCTCTTGCACCTAAGCCTGTGTTATTTATAATCATAGCATCAGGTTGATATTTTCTTATAGTGCCGTACAAATCATCTAATTTCCAGTCAGCGTCAGGCTTTGACCAGTTTCCGTCAAACCATAGTCCGCCGATTTTTCCGTAGTTTTTACAAAGGATTTCAACGCTTTTTCTTAAATATTCCAGATAGCTGTCAAAATCGTTTTCAAAGTCCTTGTTGTACCAGTCAAGCGTTGTATGATAAAACATAGGCATAATTCCATGCTTATTACACGCGTCAACAAATTCCTTTATCAAGTCTCTTTTTGCGGGAGAATGCGGTGCGTCAAAATCGTTAAGTCCGCAAGTATCGTATAAAGAAAAGCCTTCATGGTGACGGGTTGTAAGTGTAATATATTTACAGCCTGCTCTTTTTGCAGTAAGAACAATATCTTCAGCGTCAAAATCCTCCGCCGTAAATGTATCCTTCAAGTTCTTGTACTCGTCCATATTCATATTTTCAATAAAGTATGTCCACTCACCTTTTCCGAGCTGAGAATAAAGACCCCAATGAATGAACATTCCAAATCCCATTTTTTCAAATTTTTTGATATAATCTTTCGCAACAGGTATATTCATTTTTTTATTCCTTTCAAAAATTATTTTTTATCTGAATAATTCAATCATTTTTCCGTTTTCGATGTAATCAAGCACCATCAACATTCTCGGCAAATGAAAGGGTCCCTTATACAAATTGCCTTTCACATCGGAAATCGGTGTTGAATCATAGTGAAGATAGCCATACCATTCTCCATATTCACAATCTGCATATTTTTCAAAACAGAATTTGAGCAATTCATCCGAAAGCTTTTTATATTTTTCTTCTCCAAAAATTTCATAAGACATCCTTGTTGCAATAATCGCTTCATTCTGAGCCCACCAGAATTTATCATCCCAACAAATCGTATCAAAACCAGATACAGGTATCGGCTTACCGAGCACATCATAAAACATAATAATACCGCCGTATTTTTCATCAATGCCTATAGGCAACACAGTATCCACAACTCTTTTGGCAGCCTCCAGCGCCTCCTGATTATTTTCCAGAATTCCTTCAACCATCAAAAACCAGGCTGTTTCCAAAGAATGGCCGGGATTAACAATTCTTCCCGAAACTGTGTCTGCGAAGCTGCCGTCTATGTTGATTGTTTCAAGAATACCGGGATATTTTTCATTGATGTAGCCACCATGCAAAATCTCATCCGTATACTTTCTCGCAATTTCTCTGTATTTTTCCGGTTCATCTGCACATTCTGCCATTACTCTTGCTGTTGAAACCATAATCATTACAGGAGAATGACCTTTTGACGGTGTTTCAAATTTAGCATTAAGATTTTTGGGATGTTCAAAGCAATTAAGTGCAATATTAAAATATTTTCACTCTTCACTCCTGTTTGTTTTTTATTTTTATACAATTATAATAAGCAAGCCCGGATAAAAACTGCATAATACCAAAGACAAGCATTGATGGAACACCGCCAATAAAATTAAATAAATATGTACACGAAAATCCAGCAAGCGAAATTCCCAATGTATGAAGCATCATTCTTAATGCTGTATACTGTCCTATCACCTCATAATCAACAAATTTTGTTATAAAAACAGGAACAGAAATATTTATCATATTCAATGCCAGAAATCCGATAAAGTAAAATAAAAGAAAAGCAGTTATGTTCTTTCCGACAAGCATAAGCGGCAACGATACAGCTACAATAACGCTTGAAAATAAGATAACCTCTTTTTCTATATTTTTCACTGATAAAAGTGAATACAAAAAACTGCTTATAATGGAAACAGCAGTTGTAATAACAACCAGATATCCTGCAGTTAGCTTATCTAAAATTCCAAAATAATAACCGATACTTACTGCTATATTGAAAATTCCGAAACAATATCCTCTTAACAAATTCGGAATTATAAGATAATAAAACGGCTTATATTTAAAAAGATTTATTTTTTTTGTTTCTGTCTTATACTCAAGAAAGCTTCCTACCTGTTTATAACCGGTCATTATAATACCGGATACAATAAGGCAAATTGCTCCTGATACATATACAACGGTCATAACCAAAAAGTATTCTCCTTGTTTTAAAAAATATGAAACAATAAGCGAAAAAACAAAGGTACCTATACCGGCTATCCCTTCTGACGATGATAAAACAAAGCCGTATCTTTTTATATCCATGATATGATACGGAAGCTTATAGCTAAGCACATTATACAGACCTAAAACGATGTTAAAAACTATACCAAAAACAAAAATTATAATGTATTTATTCAGAATTTCTAAAGTGCCTGAAAAACACAAATAAAGCATAGGTATAAACATCAACAATTGTAAAAACCTCAAAAGTGTTGATGTATGAATAACATTTTTAACATTTTCTATTTTTTTAGAAAAAATCACCATCATAATTATCTGTATAATTTGCATTGAAGAAACAAAATTCTGCACACTTTGTTCTTCAATTCCGCTTTCCAGCATAAATGTCTGCAGATATGCACCGCCTATAAGAAGAAATGATACCTGATAAAATAGTGTTCCAAAAAAATACAAAATTTCATTTTTTTTCATAGCCTACCTCTTTTAGTCAATTTTTATATAGCTTTTATTTTTCTTATTGTACATTTACCGTAATATCTGCATAGTCAATCTCATAAATTTTATTATGCATACTTAATATTTCAACAAGCTGAATAAGCTTTCCAACTGCTTCTTTGGGAACACTGAAAGCATACACTCGTCCATGTGCCAATGCGGGATTACCGCAGGTTTCTTCACCGATAAGCTCACATTTAACACTGTTTACAAATACCTGCATATCGCTCGCAGGATTAAGCTTAGGGTCCTTTATTTCTTTAATCCCAAGTCTTAATTTCACCTTACTGTCTTCTTTTATTTCGCCTGTTACTATTCTTATATAGTACGGTTTATTATCTCTGTCAACAACAACAGGTAAAATCGGACAGTTGTCACGCCATTCGGGAACAACATCATTATATGTAACAACATTTCTTCTGTTTGAATTGAGGAGCTTTTCAGGACTTCCCGCCGTCGTCATAATTTTATAGTAGCCTTCGGCAACAGTTAAATCATTTTCATCAGTAATTTTTCTGCGGTCCTCAACTATCATTTCGTCAATTTTTTCATTAAAATAATTAAATAAATATAATTTATCTGCCCCCTGCGAAAAAATATTATTTGCACTTCCGAGTGTAGTTTCGACAGTATTACGAACAATATCGGGAATAAGCGTACTACCGGGATGTGCGTCAATTAACACTTCAATGCAGCCTGCAACCTCAATATTATATGGCTCAAGCATTTTCTTCCAAAGCGTAATTGGCATATCATTATCACAAGTTCTCCATCTCGGAGACGGGATAACCAAATCGACAAGACCTCTTTTGGCCCATTCCATAAAATCAAAGCCAAGTTCTAAAGCATATATTGGGTTTGAATGAGTACGCACCGCAATTTTGATTTTTTGGTCCCATTTTTCTTCAGCATTTTTAACAATTTTTTTAACATCTTCTAAAAATGCTGTCATTATATCACAATTATTCTGCTCATGTCCTAGCTGAAAACACCATAACTCACGCACATAATCCAGCTCTATTCCGTAAGGATTATATCTTTCGAGCGTTTCTTCGATATAATCAAGTATCTCTTTTCTTACTTCATAAAGCCCATAATCTCTGTTACGGCCAAATCTTCCTAGCTGAGAATTGTAATGTCTTATTCTGGCATACTCATCTATATGCTCGCAAAACCAATCGCTCAAAAGCCATTTGTTGTCATCATAATGACAATGTGCGTCATTCATTCTGAAGCTCAACCAGGGATTTATATTTGCTTCGCGGAGTGTATCAATCCATATTTTAAAAACATCAAATCCTTTTTCAGTCCATACTTCGTGAAAAACTCTGCATACATTATCATGGCCAACTTCACCGTTTTTATATCTGTCACCATAAAAGGTTTTTGTTTCAGACGGATATGATGACATCATTCCGCAAACACACAACATGAAATCTGTTACATCGGTATTTTTATATTGCAATATATAATCCTTAAGACATTTTTCGTCAATTTTATCAGACATATTTTTTCTTGTATGATAAAAATTATCTCCGTCCAGATTAAAAATAATTCCTTTTTTATCCATAAGCGTCACTCTCCGTTTTTCATTTCAAGGGCAAGGAGTTATTCCATGCCCTTAACAAAATTATTTTATAATGTTATATATAATTTGTGCAGCCTGTGCTCTTGTGGCATTTGATAAAGGTGCAAAGTTTCCGTCCCCCATACCTTTCACGATTCCGCTATCGCTTAAATATGAAACCGCGTCTTTTGCATAGTCACTTACAGCTTCTCCATCTGAAAATTCAGATAAATTTCTGCTTGCGGCAGGTGAATTCAAATATCTGTAAATAAGTACCGCCATGTCCTGTCTTGTTATATTGTTTTCAGGACAAAAACTTCCGTCTGCATAGCCTGTCGCAATTCCGCCAATATAGGCATTATTTACATAATCAAAATACCAGTCATTTTCATTAACATCTGTAAAAATCTGTGATGTACCTGCTTTGAAATTATTTTTTATTAAAACAATAAGCTTAACAAATTCTGCTCTTGTTATATTTGTATTAGGGTCAAAGGTATTTTCACTTCTTCCCGAAACAATCCCTTTTTCATAAAGTGCATACACAGCTTTCTTTGCCCACTCTGCACTCTTCATATCTGAAAATATTTCTTTAGCTTCTTCAACATCTTTTTCATCTGAAGGGGTTGTTACAGGTGTACTCGGCGTAAAAGAAACGCTTCCGCCGGTGCTGCCTCCTCCGGAGCTTCCTCCAAAAGATGGAGTCACAACTGTTTTTGGATAAAGAATATCATAAGCCAGACTGTTATATTTTTCTGAAAGCTTATCAAAAGATGCAAATTCCATCCCGCTTAGAGTCTGATAAACGCTTGTTTTCTGGGCGTCAGATAAATTATAGCTTATTGTTATTTTATCCAAAAAGCTGTCAAAAACTTTTTTTGTAGAAGCTGTATTTCCCGATTTAATATTTACTAAAGCTCCCACCTCCAGAAGTCTGTCCTTAAGTGTTGAAGGCACAGAAAATGAACGACTTTGAGAGCATAAAATTTTAAAATAATCACTATCCGCATAATTTTTCTCAAAATACTCATACAGACCAATGTTATATTCTTCAAGCTTCAGAATTTCTTTATAATCTGAAAACCACTTTAAAAATTCAGTCTGATTTTCAGCGTCTGTGAAATTTCCGAGCATTGCCATATTTTTATAGTTTTCTCTGAACTTTATAAGCTCACCAAACACCTGCAGTTTATTTTCCTTTGAAGAAATATCAGACGGAAGTGCATAGGTAAGATTTTTTACATAACTGTCCATTACAGCTTCTGCTGCACTTCCAAGTGAACTCACTTCATCAAATTCAATGCCAAGCTTTTCGTCATTTACTTTTATTATTTCTTTAATGGCATAATAACTGCCCGATAAAATAACCGATTTTAATATCGGATATACCGTATCTATTCCATAATAATTAAACTCTGCTGTTTCAAGATTTAAAACATTATTTGCAGAATAAATTTTGAACTTTATTTTGCCCGAATCCCTGGAACCGTCAATTCCGATAAGCTCGCTTTCGTAATAAGAAGCTCCGTCTTTTTTTTCTGTAACAGTTACAACTGAGTCAAACATTTCGTCATTAAAATAAGCTTCAACTGTTATTTCATCTCCGATTTTCGTGTCAGTCAAAGTTCCTGAAACCACAAAACCGTTATTAACAGAATCGTAAGTATATTCAGCAGTACACACAGAAGCATGTACCGAAGAAGAAATCATTATTAATAATACTGTAAGAACACATAAGAATTTTTTCATTTTCATTCTCCTTTCTATTGCGGGTAATGGACTATTATCTGAACAGAGCCGGAAATATATGCGCAAATAACATCTCCAACCTTTGCTACAGACGGAGAAACAGGATTGTTAATATTTTCATCTTCAACCGAAATCAATGTCTTATTTTCAGCATAAATCCAATAAGGATTATCTTTTCCGTAAGCTTCAACAACAAAATAACCGTCAATAATATCCGTTATTTTTCCGTAAACATGGCAGTTTGACATATTTACAGAGCCTACAGCCCCGTTTGATTTATGAACAGTTGCCGAAAGCCCGATACTATTTTTGCTTTCTCCGCCTGCAAAGCTGATTATGGCAACTTCAGTTATCGTGTTATTTACATCTGTTGCTATACGGAAAACATCTCCGATATTAAAGCTTTTCATAGTTTCTGTCATTACAGTATTTTCTTCAGGCACCCAAAATCTCTGCTCACCGCTTACACCTGATAAAGAAACATTAAGTCCCTTGCTTCCTCTTGCATTAACTGCCGTATGCGCAGAAATAAATGCAAAAGCACCGTTCCACTTATGATTTGAATATTCAGGACAAAAAACTATATCTGCTATTTTGTTATCTCTTGTAAAAGAGTAAAATCCAAAGGCATGTTCATCGTTTGAAGAATAACCCTTTACCTTTCCGAAATAGCAATCACTTCCCGTAATGTTATACTGATTTATAAAAATAAGCATTGTATCGTCTTTTACAGGATTAGGCATTTCAAATGACTGCTCAGGAGAAAATACTTTTAAAGCTGAACGGTAGTAATAGGTTCTGCTTGTGTCATAATCTGAAATAACAGTAAGCGTATCATTTGTATTCATCGCACCGTCTTTAACGGTATCAATCATAAATAGCTTTCCGTCAGAATTTGTGCGATACAAAACAGGTCTGTATCTTTCGGATGAAAGTATCTGCTTTTGTATATCCGCATAATCGCTGTAACGGTAACCATCAACCCATATTTTTGGCGCTGCAGTAAATTTCATTACTGTATTTGCCGCAGTTATAAGAGAAATAACTGCATTACCGTCCTCCTCTGTTATATCATATAAAACAGCAACCGATTTGGTAGAATCATTTATTTTTGTATAAACAATTTCTCCATGTCTGCTTAAATAAAAATCCGTTGTTTCTCCCAAGATGATTTCATCCTTACATTCATTTGCAATATAATATTCATTACTTCCGATAAGAACAGTTCCTCTTGAGGTGATTTCATCAGCAATACCTGTGATTTTACTTTCACCTACAAGCATTATTGCAGTATCGCCGTCATGGCTAAGATAAAGCTCCGCAAGCATACCTCTTGTCAAGTCTTTATAGCTTACAGCCATCGAACCGTCTGATATTGCAAAGCTTTTATCCGTAAAATTCCAGACGCTTCCCGAAAGCTCATCTGAAAGCTCTTTTTTTGCGTTATTATAGCTCTGAATTTTTATATTTACATGTTCCTCAACAAAAACAGTTTCCCAACCGTCTCCGTTATCAACAAGTCGTATTCTTCCCGAAAAGGTTTTTGCATTAACAATTTCTTCAATAGAAACATCAATTGCTTTGTTGTTATATACCCATGTTGCTTTAGATGAAATGTCGAAGTCTTTTTTCTTGTCTTTTTCATCATAATAAGAAACGGTATCAGAGCTTATTTCATTAAAATCAACATCACTGCTTTTTATTATTATCTGCCTTGTTTTATAATCAGGCATAACAAACAAAAGCTTTTTTGTGTTTCCGCTGTCTGTAAGCTGATAGAAATATTCGCATTTAACACCAAGATAATGTTCAACGCTTACATCATCAATATAAAATTTTTCAGTTCCTATATAGCAGGTATTATCAGTTAAGTACGAGTCGCCTGCAAGGTCGCTGAAAACAGTTGCAGTAATAACGCCTGTACCCTTATATACATTTCTTAATTTACCGAGTATACCTTTCTTTTTGTCATATGTAACACCGCCGTCCGATGTCAAGCTTGATATCTCAAGATACTCTGCGTCAATTGCTGAGTAAAGCATACCTGCCGCAGGACCTCTTCTTAAATAATCATCAGGCGCCATACCTTTTATTAAACCAACAGAATGTGCAACATAATCATAGCCTGTCGGATATCCGCCTCTGTAATCGCACATCGGACTGTATCCCATAAGACGAAGCAGCATGGCAGAAGCCTCGCGTACCGTAATAAATGACCACGGATTAAAGGTTTTTTCACTGTTCAATTCTAAAAGTCCGTTATCATAAAGATAGCATATTTCGTCATATGCAAAATATTCTTCGTCTACATCAGTAAAAACACATTCTCTTGCAGAAGGAATTTCGTCTGCTATAAAATGAGCGGTCCATTTTGCAAACACACCTCTTGTTATAGGCAAATCCGGCATAAAGGTTTTTGAGGTATCGTCATATCTTTCTGCAATTCCAAGCCCGAATAAAGCTTCCACCTTGCTTTTGTAGCTATTCTCTGCCATATCTGAAAAAACAGCTTCATCACTGTATTCAGAATATGAGGTCTGTCCTTTTATATCAGCCTTGAAATAAAAACCAAATAAATCGTTAGGTTGATTTGTTGAAACATACAAATCGTGTGTACCTACAACCGTTTCGGTTACAGTTCCTATGTTATCAACAGCATTTGCCCATCCGTTTTGCTCTGTTATATGTACAGTTGCAATAAGCTTTCCGGACGGTGAATCAATTCTGAATTCATATATATTGTTATTCATGTATTCTGCTGATGTTGCATTAGAAACTACAACCGCATATGGTGCGTCGGTAAAATTAACATTTTTATAACAAACCCATGCAGACAATGTTCTTCCGTTCATTGGAAGCTTGGTACCATTTGCTACAAATTTTGAAGTGTCACTTGCACTGTTATAGCCTCCGGGCAATATTACTTCGTATGGATCTATCGCTGCCGTAGCAGCGATAGGAAGCATACAAACAATAAAAATTACAGTCAGGATTATAGATAAGTTTTTTAATTTCATTAGTTATTCCTCCTGTTTATTGAAAGCCAAACCAATAAAGGTCTGAGCATTTTCCTGAACCTTCAAATGTCAGATAGATATCGTAAAGTCCGGGTGCAAGAGTTCTGTTAAGAGGCGCAGTTACCACAGCTTCAGCCCAGTTAGACTCAACAGTTTCAACCGTTCCGATAATTTCACCGTCAACCGAACCTAATCTCACATTTATCTTATTACCGGCCCATTTTCCACCTGTACCAACTCCAACATTTAAGGTTTTTACATTTGCATTAATCTTAATGTTTCTGTATTTTGCCCAGTTACTTCCCCATGTTCCTATAAGAATCGGATTATTGTTTCTCGTCTGAATTGATGGTGCAGCTTCAGAAAGCGGATCATTCCCCTTACCAGTTGTACTGCAAGCTCCACCATAAATTTTTGAGCCGTCGGCAGTATCATTATCTATTGTTCCGCCTCTGTTGTTAAAATGAACCTGGAAAAGTGAAGAATCTCCTCCCTTAACACCGCATCTTACCCAAACAGTTTTTGTTCCTTTTATATTCTCAGGTAAAAAGGTATATACAGTAACAAGGTCATCATTATACTTAGCTTCAGGATACAGAATTAAGTCTTTGATAAATTCAGGATTTGAAAGGTCATCGCCCACAGCTACATCATAAATATCGTAATCCTTATAATAATCTGCTGAATAAACAAGGTTAACTGTGTTATAATTATCAAGATTTACATTCTCAATTTTAACCCACTGACCTTCATCTGAAAATTTAACTCTGTTATTTTCATCTATACTTACACCTTCAGAAAGAATCATATCAGAAGAGCCATAAACGCCTTCTATTCCGTTTTTATAATAGTCATATGTCATATCGTAATCATATGGTGCAAGTGTTGAGCCTGCTTTAAAAGGCTTTGCAGCAGGAAAATCATTTTTGGTAAGAGCATTTGTTGAATCTTTCTTAACACCTAAATTTATGTTGTTCCATGAATCAACCGTTGCAAAAGATGCCGGAAAAAGTCTTTTTCTCTGCTCGTAAACATCGTTCATATACTGATTTTCCATAGCTGCGAATATAAGATTATCAAAGGTTTCGGTGCCTCTCATATAGTTATCATTATAGATAGCGCCGACAAGGTGCTCTGCTTTTTCAGCAATTTCATATACATAGTTATGATGAATTTTTGTTGTTGAAAGTGCATTTCCAACCTCTGAGCCCCACATATAAATTGTTCCCGTATCAAGTGTACAGATTGATGTTTCTGAAAAATCATTGTATGCTACTTCAGACGGTAAAAAATTTGGCACACTCCAGCCTGCTCCTTCTGAACGGCTGATAACAAACGCCTGTCTGGCAACTCTTTTTACCGTGTTGTGTGTTATTGTATGACCGCCTCTTTTTGTACTCATCGGCTTAAAGCCCTCAGTTTCCATTGCGATTGCCGCATACGATGAGCCTGCATAACACATATCTGTAAAATAATTGTTATCCACATAGCAGTATGAGCCTACAATATACAAACCGCAAGCTGCTGAAAAACGAATCTGCGAATTTACAACAGCATTATCACTACCGCCAATAAATATTCCAACCTCACCTCTCTGTGGTGCACCGTTGGGATTTTTCCAGTTGTAGTCCTCAATATAGAGAGATCTCTGATCCTCACCGTAAGTATAATGTGAAATATATCTTAAATCGCAATTATTAAGCACACACATTTTTGAATTATTCATTCTGATACTTCCGCCAAAGCCTTTAATGCCTTCAATATGTATATATTCTCTGTCGTTGAGGTCACAAATAAGCTGGCGCTTTTTAACATCAATTTCTAAAGTTTCGGCAGTTTCACATTCAGGCGGAATGATATAAATATAGTTGTTATTCATTGTCCATTCGCCCGGAACATCAAGAGTATTTATATGACAAGTAAGAAAACCCTTATTAGGATTTTTCGTATCAGCGTCAAACCACCATCTGTCCGAAACCTCGCCTAAAGTAAGCTCGCCTTTTTTACTGCTTTCTACAATACCGAGACACAAAGTCCACGCAACACCGTGCTGACTTACATAAACTGCGCCTTCCCAGTAATTTTCTTCTTCCTCCTGAAGAAGAGTATCTGAAATTACCTTTTTATTATCGTTTAAATCAACCTGCATATCCCCTTCTGTTATCCATACAGGGTCAAGCTTTAATCCGCTTGAAAATTGAACAAGACCATCCTCGCCAACCTCGCTGTTGGGATATCTTCCTTCAACAAGATTATTATTCTTATAAAATACCTGATTTCTTCCGAAGCCCATATCCCATGGGACAGAAGCAACCAGAATACCGTTTTTATATTCTGTAAAGCCGGTTACAGTTTCGGTAGCAGATAAAATTACTTCATCACCCTCTTTTGCCTTAAAGGTTATAGGATGTGCGGCTGTACCGTCATTTTTAGGAATAAGCTCCTCCTGATACACACCCTCGCATATTATAACAGTGTCGCCTGCCTGTGCAATATCTGCGGCTTTTTTCAGTGTTGCAAAAGGTGCGCTTTTACTTCCGTCGTTTTCATCACTTGCGTGCTTTTCCTTTGAAACATAGTAGGTTTTACCGACAATTCCTTTGTACATGTAAGCGTCAAACTCTGTCTTAAGCTCGCTAAAATATTTATCTGCAATAGTTTTTGCGCGCGTCCTATAATCACAGATTATAAATCCGTCCTTGTAAAGAACATAATAATCAAACAATTCCGCAACCTGACGGAGAGGAAGGTATGTTTTACTCCAGAACGACTGTACTCCGACAGAAACCGAAGAATATTCATTATTGATTCCAAGCTTAAACTCTCCGTCAAGATATATAAGCTCCTTTTCTTCTTTTCTTAAAACAAAGAAGTCTTTTGTCAAATCCTCTTCAAAATAAATTTCCAATGCTGAAGCCAATGAGTCAGCAGGAACATACAGCTTATTATCAACATAAACAGGTTTGACATTTATGTTGTTATAATCATAATAACGAATAGCTGTTTTTGTTTTGTAGACAGGAGTCCCCTCTCTTAAAATAAGCGCTGTCGAGGTTGCATTCTCATAGTCTGTTGTATCTAAAGCAGTTCCCGCAACAGAAAACTCCTCCATTATTTCAAAAAACTCAATTTTTGTAATAGTAACTGCTTCCTTGCTTGATATAACCAGATCTTTCTCACCCATTCGAAGCGGAGTAGGAAATTCAAATTCCGTTTTTTTCTCTAAAATACTTATTGTATATGTTTCTCCGTCAATATTAAAATCAATTTTTCCTCCAGGTGCAGTTGTTGTTATTGTTACAGACTGACTGTAAAACGGAAGCATAAATTCAAATTTTTCTTCTCCGTTTATTTTTAATCTGTCCTTAATTTCAAGCGAATACTTCGCACCACTTCTGAAATCTCTCCGTTCTTCTGCACTAAACGCTGTCGGATAAATTGTCATCATCATTACAGCTAAAAATAAAGCAACCAGTTTTTTTGTCATTATTTCGTCTCGGCTCCTTTCAGTTGTATTTATTCTTGTGTTACCTTAAAAATAAGCGTATTTAAGCTTTCTCCCGATATTTCAGCAGTTGATATGCTTTCAGCCACTATATATAATTCCGTTGTTATCATAACATTTCCGTCACTGTCTTCTCCCGTAATTACAGCTTTACAATCGGAAAATGTTGAATTATAAACGGCAATTCGGGCAGTCTTACCGCTATCATCAGTATTTACGCTTCTTATAGTCACACTACCGCTTACAGGCGGAAGTATCTCTTCTGTTTTACATCTGTACAAATTTCCGTCTATAACTACATCATACCATACATTATAGATTTCCTCTTTTCCGAGTGTAATTTCTGTATTTCCGCTAAACAAATCATATATAGCACCTGAAATATCAGGAGAGCTTCCGTCCGCTATTCCGATTAATTCTATATACTCCGGCACAGTTGCCGACGGAGAGACGGAAAAATCCGTCTCTGCCGTCAGAACATAGCTTGCGCCTTCGGTATATTCTATATAGTCATTCAAGTCAAAGGCTGTACGGGAGAACAAAAGAAACGCTTTCGTCTGCTGCCTTATAAGGCTTCATTTCTTCGCCCTCATCTTCAGACCATACAAATAATTTTATGTATGAATTTTCTTTTGCTGTAACGCCTTCCAATGTAATATAATTTGAACCGGGTTTACCTACCTGAACAGAACCGTTTGTAGTCATAACATCTACAAGCTTATTTCCCTCGTAAAGCGCTGCTGCCATAAAATATTTTTTAGTTGTTATATCGTTATTTTCAAAATCAGCAGTAACATAAACTGTTGCCTTCTCAAGTCCACTAAGGCTTGGAAGAGGACTTTCATCTTCGTCAAGGAAGCTTACATTTGTAACCTCGAATATTCCTTTTGCTGCGTAGCTGTCCTTTTCAGCTTCATAAAGCGATGCGATTTCTTCTTTTGCTAAAATTTTGTTATATATTTTAAATTCTGCAAGTCCGCCGTTAAAGAGACCGTTTGACCAACCGCCAGCAGAGCCGAACATAACAAATAAAGCTTTTTCAGGAAATACTTCGTATGTATTTGAATGTGATATTACAGGTGTAGAATTGCCATTTAAATAAATATTTGTTTCTACATTTTTCATAGTTGTTGAGCTCTGATACTGTGTAAGCTTTCTTGTAATAACAAGATGTGCCCACTCATCTGAAACAGATGAAACATCACCATATGCGGTAAGAGTGCTTAATCCGAGAGCTAATTTACCTTCTGCTAAATCAAGAGAAAGTACACCGTTTGAATTATCGCTTGTATCGTCAGGGCAAATACCAAACATATTAAGCCAGTTTGCATTTGCAACATCGTCCATTCTTACCCACATTTCGAAGCTTGATTCCAAAAGGTGTGTATAGTATGTTGAAGATTTGTTGCTGTTCGGCTTTACCTTAATAAAGCTTTTCTTTTGGGTTGCACCGTCAAATTCCATATAAGAAACTTCTTCGCCCTTTTTATTTGTATAGGTCATAATATCCGGAACTACTGCGTCTGTGTATGCACCGCCATTTCCTGATTCGTTATACGAAACATCAATATAACCGTTTCCTGTTAAGTCTTTCTTTGTTGCAAAATCAAGGTCAAAGATAAGATTTGTTTCTTCTTCAGGTTCAGGTACTTCCAAATCATATTTTTCAGCATCCTGTGCAAAATTTGCAGCAACTTCATCTTCTGTTAAAACCTTATTGTATATTTTAAATTCCGCAAGTCCACCGTTGAAAATTGCTCCTGTCCACGGGCTTGGCGCACCAAACATTATATACTCGACCTTTGAAGGAGACAAATATCCGCCTATTGTATTTGTATATGAGCCTATCAACGAACCATTTATGTAAATATTAACATCAACTGTCTTGTTTGCTTCAACATTTGTATCTGTGATTGTTCTTGTAATTGTGAGCTGTGCCCATTTATCTGAATGAGCTGAAATATCCATATATTTTGTAAAACCTGTACCCAGGCTCAAAACAAGCTGTCCCTCGTTTATGTCAAGCGGAAGTGTACCTGAAGCATTATCAGAGCCGTCGTCAGGACATATCCCCATAAAATTCTGCCAGCTTGCATTTGCTATATCGTCCATCCTTACCCACATTTCAAAGGTAGAATTTCTTGCTTGTGTATACATATTTGAAGCATTATATACCGCAGGTCTTATTTTAATAAAATTCTTTTCAGGCGTAGTGCCTTCAAACTCCATATAAGGTATTGTTTCACCATTTTTATTGGTATAATTTAACACATCGGGAATTGTAGCAGTATATATACCTCCTGCTGTTCCTGATTCGTTATATGTCGCTTCGATATAGCCGTTTTGTGTAGTATCCTTTAATGTTTCAAAATCTAAATCAAAAATAAGCTCTGATTCTTCTGACTCCTCTGTTGAAGCTTCAAAATCACTTACTTCTGCACTGTAATTTGCTGAAATTTCATCTGTTGAAAGAATTTTATCATAGATTTTAAATTCTGCAAGTCCTCCGTTAAAGAGACCGTTTGACCAACCACCAGCGGAGCCGAACATAACAAACAAAGCTTTTTCAGGGAATACTTCGTATGTATTTGAATGTGATATTACAGGTGTAGAATTGCCGTTTAAATAAATATTTGTTTCTACATTTTTTATAGTTGTTGAGCTCTGATACTGTGTAAGCTTTCTTGTTATAACAAGATGTGCCCACTCATCTGAAACAGATGAAACATCACCGTATTTTGTGAGTGTACTTAATCCGAGAGCTAATTTGCCTTCTGCTAAATCAAGAGAAAGTACGCCGTTTGAATTATCGCTTGTATCGTCACGGCAAATACCAAACATATTAAGCCAGTTTGCATTTGCAACATCGTCCATTCTTACCCACATTTCGAAGCTTGATTCCAAAAGGTGTGTATAGTATGTTGAAGATTTGTTGCTGTTAGGCTTTACCTTAATAAAGCTTTTCTTTTGAGTTGCACCGTCAAATTCCATATAAGGAATTTTATTTCCGTTTGTATTTTTAAATGTAAGAACATCCGGAATGGTTGTGTCTGTATATGCACCGCCATTTCCTGATTCGTTATACGAAACATCGATATAACCATTTCCTGTTGTGTCTTTTAATGTCGCAAAATCAAGGTCAAAGATAAGATTTGATGTTGTGTCAGCTGACACCAAAAGTGTACCAAATGTCATTGTCAACATCAAGCATGTGATTAAAATACTTAAAAATTTTTTCATTTTTGAATCCTCCCCGATTCTTTAATTAATTTTATTTTATTACAGTTGGACTTTCATATATAGGAATCAGCATACCACTTATGCTTTCCCATACATAAATGCGGATTTCAGTTGCGTCTTTTGTACCTTCAAGAACAAAAAATTCGCTATCACTTTCACCGCCGTCTATTGCAAAGACGCCTGATTTTATAGCTACTGAAGCTTTAGAAGAAGTTTTTGCAATAACCGAATATTTATATTCCTTGCTGTGTGTACCGGTATTTTTAACATTCAGATTAACACTGTATAAATCCGAGCCATTCAATTTTTTAACTTTAATGTCATTTTCATCATATATATCTGCATTTACATCTGTCGTTCCCTTTTCCACTTCTATATATGAATATGTATCAAGTGACGGTGAATAAAGACGAAGCTTCAGTCCATATCTGAGATACTGTAAAAAGCTTATGTCAAAGCCTATATCCGTCTGAGAAATCATAGCTGCAAACGGATTTTTTGTTAAAGCCTCCGTAACCGATATATCGGAAACAGGCTCCAGACCGCCTATCATTTTAATGTTTGCCATAGATGCAGTACGCTCTACATACACACCGTCTGAAACAACAAATGGCAAAGTTGTATATTTTTCAAGTCCGTTTTCATATTTTGCCTTTATTTCTTCGCCGTCAAGCATTTTATTATAAATTCTGTATTCAGAAATACCGCCTGTATATCTGTCAAGACCACCGTTATATGACGCTCCGCCTGCATATACCTTTGCAGCAGGGTTATCCCCCGGAGTTTCCATATTTGAAAATGATTTTGCACCAAGAGATTTTCCGTTTAAGAAAAGCTCAAGTGTTGCAGATTTTGTAAGCTCGCTGTATGACCTTGTAATAACAATATGAACCCACTGGCTATCATAAATTCCAACACCGTTTGTTCTTATATTACCAAGATTGGAATTTGCAAGCATAATATACCCTTCATTATCTGAGCCACATTCTGCCCACAATGATTTTGCGGAAGATGAGCCGCCGGTACCTATCGAAAAGTATTTAGGATATGAACTTGCCTTAAATTCCGGCATAATCATACGAAGCTCAACTGTTGTATCAGTATTATTAAGAAGGCGTTCATCGCTAAGCTCGATATATGCATTTGCAGAGGAACCGTCAAAAGCCACATATTGTGTGTCACCGCCTAAACCTTTATATGTCGATATTCCGACATTTCCTCCGGTTACAACTGATATTTCATTTCCGGAAGAATCCTTCAGATCAGATACTGAATCACCGATTTCAAGTTCAAACAAAAGCCCCTCTTCCTTCGGTCCTGTGGGATTTTCAGGCTCTTCCTCGGGTAGCTGTTCCTTTACTCTGTAAGCTGATGATTGAGTAAGATAATTTACTTTTGCGTTTGTACTATCAAAAGATACATTATAAACTCTTGCCTCACTTACTCCACCCATAAAAACATAATTGAGCTGTAATGCGCTTGACCCAGGAGCACCTACAAAGAAGCTTTTTTCACTTTCATCTTCCTTTAAAATATCTTCAAAAGTCTCTGAAATTACCTCTTCAGAATCTGCAAAAACCTTTAAAGAAGCTGTTTTGTTTTCGGCGTCATAGCTTCTTGTAAAAACAAAATGAGTCCAATTGTCCATATAGTCGGTTATGCTGCACTGTGCTGATTGTCCATTTAAACAAACAGTCATAGCTTCAGTTGTCATTTCCGCATAAAACGAAGCAGTTTTCTTATTTGTTTTTGAAAGAGAAAACAACACTCTTCCGTTATCATCTGTAACGCTTGGCTTTGCCCATATTTCAACGGTCATATCATCAAGCCCCAGAAGAGACGCATCGTTTGATTTGAAATTTGTTACAACACCGGTATTAAAATCGAGATATTTGATATCGTTGTCGTTTATTGTTTCCGTTTTCAAAGCGGGTGTAGATATTACTTCAACCGTAGCCCCCGTTGCACTCTTATCTTTTATCACAGTGCTGCTTACTGTGTACTCTGACAAATCAGCGTCAAATATGAGTGAATCGGAATTACCTGCCGACATAAGTTCAAGCTCTTCAGGCAGTACCGTCAGTTCTTCTGCGTAAACAGGAATAATGAGTATAATAAGCGACATAAATAAGCATAAAATTTTTCTCATTCAATTCTTCCTTTCATTTGTATTCGTTAGTATCTCACTCCGGTGTGGAAATAAATTCCACCTGGATAATCTTCAGCAGCAATAGCTGAAAGTCCACCCGTAACATAGCCGTAGTGAATATTGTCATGTATGTTTATAACTGCGTAGCTTGACGGAAAAAGGTCAGCACGCTGGACATATACATCATAATAATAATCTATATTATTATCCGTTAAAAAAGTCATATTATAACAGGTTTCCATTGTGTTCATCCAATTATCGTGATATATCAGACTGTGAAGCTTTTCAGCAGGCATACTGTCGATAAAAACAGCGTTATGATGAAGCTTTGTTTGTCTTACATCGCTTCCCATCGTTGCTCCCCAGAAATATACCATTCCTGTATCAAGAGTTGCAAGACCCCCGTTGGAAAATCTGTTGTAGCTTATATCACACGGAATATAAACTGCCTGTTTTCCTGCGTTTGTCCAGCCGGGCTCTGTCGTCTGAAGCGTCAGCGCTGAACGCGCGGCATTTCTTACAGTAGACCACGCTATTAAAAAGCTTTTTAACAGAGATATACTTACAAGCGCGGATCAGGCGACTATGAATGAATATTTTTCGGTAAACAAAGGGACATTTTTTCTGCCAATTATTGTTGGAATTGTAAATTATTCAGATGTAACAGAAAATATAAGCTACGATGATATATCAATGTATAAATACGGCTTTGAGAATATTATTTCGGAAGTTTTGAATGAAATATCCGATGTAAAAACCGCTAATATGGGTAAAGAGCTTATTGGTGTATTTTTATATTCTGAAAAAACATTTAACTATGATGAGGTAAAGAAAAAAGTAAAGCTGTTTGAAAATGCAATAAGAAAGAATTTCAGAGCAGAGCTTTTTACTGTGATAGGTACAGAAACCGAAGAAATAATGTCTGCATATGAGCAAATCCCCTCTCTCATAAACGCACAGAAATATAAATTTATAAAAGATGAAAATGCTGTTTTGATTTCCGATGTTTCAAAAGAAAATCAAAAAGTACAATACCCAACATATATACAAACTGAAGTTATCATCGCTATTAATTCAAAAAATCCTGAAATTTTCTTAAAATCAATAAACAAATTTTCAGATTATATAATAAAAAATAACTCATTAAACGGAAAAGAATGGTTTATAAAGCTTTTTTTGGAAATTTCAGAATCGTATCACAACAACCCTGAAGTTTTAATAAGATATAATACTTTAGAAGCAATGATGAACTGTGATAAAATAACAGAAATCGCCGATATGCTTTATCATTCTGTTGAATATACCAGCTTTAAAAATAATGATGATGAAGAGAAAAATTTTGATGAAATTGTAATGAAAATTATCGAAAAAGAATTTTCAAATCCTAATTTCAGTATACAGACAATGATTGATGAATTTGACATAACAGCCTCATATTTCGGAAAAAAATTCAAGCATACATTTAATATGTCATTTAACAAATATCTCTTGGAATACCGCCTCAATCACGCAATAAAGCTTCTTAAGGAAACTGATTACACAAACGCTAAGATTGCATTTTTATGCGGATTCACAAGTGAAAACTATTTTATGACAGTATTCAAAAAGACGATAGGAATAAGTCCGAAGGAATATAAAAACAAAGAAATATAAGAAGAAAGGAGACTGTTCAAAATTAAGGATAGTTTAATCTTTTTTACTATTAAAAATCAAAGAAAAAAGACAAATTTATTAGTTTTTGAAAAAATTTTTTCTTTTTTTGCTACGAACAAACTTCGCCTCTCGCCAGAGGCATAAGAATGTCAAATACTATATATTATTTGGCAATCTTATGCCTTTCATACAGCTTCGGGTGTCCCAAAGCTTCGCTTTGGCTCAGTTTGTCCGTTCTGAAGCTTTTTTCCTATCCCCTAAAAAACACCGGGCTGTTTAAAAATTATTTTTAAACAGCCCCCCTTTTATATCTTTTTCAAAACATCATATATTCCATATAATTATCATTAAAAACAGGATTTGAGGCTAAATCTGCTACCTGTGCTTTTGAAATCATATCAATGCAAATATTTTTATATTTTTCATTTTAAAGAAGCATTGATGCACCTGCTAAAGCTCCGTTCCCTATAACTCTTACTTTGTCCTTTGTTTCAGCGGGTAAAAGCCCGATTTTTACAGCAGAGTTTATATTCATAGTATTCCCGAAGCCACCTGATATAATCATACATTCCAGTTGAGAGAGACTTACTCCCGCAATTTTCAAAACAGTTTGTATGCCTGCTCGTATCGCTCCTTTTGCAAGTTGAACGGCTCTTATATCCTGTTGTGTTATTATAACAGGCTTTGAAAGCGGAATTATAAATCTGAAAAATATTACATAGTCGTTTGCACCGTCCATAAAAGCCGATTCTGTAATTTCTCCGGGAATATCCTGAAAAAATGTTCTCATCATAAACACATTTATAGCGCTCACACAGCCCGGAAGGATATATATCCAGAAGCTGTCAGCAAGATGAAGATATTTCGCGTTAAGAAGATATGTCGGAACAAGTCCACCCGAAAAAAGACAGGTAAAATAAAGATAAAACGACATATATTTTCTTCCCTTGAAAAATTTCTGACTGAGAGGATATGCAAGCATTGCCGTAAAAAGAACGGTAATAAATGTTCCCAACACCGAAAACGCTATTGTAACCTTATATGCGTCCAGAATAGACTGTGGATTTTTAAACACATATTTATATGCCTCAAGCGTAGGATTTCTCGGTATAAACTCATAACCGTAAACCGCTATATCGCTTTCTGATGATAATGATATTGCAACAACAAGCACAAACGGTATTACAATCAAAAAGCAAATAATCACAAATGCAATATTAATAAAAAGCTGTGTCAGTATTTCATTTTTGTTTTTCATTTTCCCACCTCCTAGAATAATGCATTATCGCTGTCTATTTTATTTACAATGGTATTTGTAATAAGCACTGTCACAAGTCCTACAATCGACTGAAGGAAGCCTGCCGCAGATGACATTGATAAATCGCCTACAACCTTCAGCGCTCTGAATATATATGTATCCATAACATCTGTTGTCGGATACAGTGCGCCGACATTTCTCGGTACCTGATAGAAAAGTCCGAAATCTGCTCTGAATATGTTACCAACGCTCATAATAAAGAACATTACAACAAGTCTTCTTAAGCAAGGTATCATTATATATCTTGTTTTCTGCAATTTGTTTGCACCGTCAATCTCCGCAGCTTCAAAAAGCGAGCTGTCAATTCCCATAAGACCTGCATAATAAAACAGACTCTTCATTCCGACAGATTTCCATATATGTACGATAGTCAGAATAGTGGGCCAGTATTTTGCTTCTCCATACCAGTTTATAGATTCCATTCCCATATTTTTAAGAATTGAATTTATATAACCATATTCAGGGCTTAAAAAAGCAAACGCCATATATCCCACAACAACCATAGAAAGAAAGTTTGGCGTTATCATAACTGTCTGATAAACTTTGGTTGCATTACGGCTTCTTAATTCATACAGAAGAATCGCAACAATAACTGCGCAAATTATCTCCGTTATTATAAAGATGAAATTAAGATAGATTGTGTTCCATGCAACGCGCGAAAAATCGGCTGATGTAAGAAAAAATTTAAAATTATCAAGCCCTACCCATTCGCTTCCGAAAATTCCTTTATTATATCTGTAATCCTTAAAGGATATTATAAGTCCGAACATCGGCACATAACAAAATATAAAAATCTGAAGCAGAGGTATTGCCGATAATGTAAGCAAATGCCTCTCTCGTTTTCTTGTTGTACTGTTTCTCTTATTTTTTGCAATCACTAAAAAAACCTCCAATTTACTTTTTTAGTTATTTTAACATACAAAAACAAAAAAATGTTTCTCATTTTTGCTAATGTATTTCTCATTTTTGTTTGATTAAAATTTTCCCACTTGAAAAAATTTTTTTATTGTAGTATAATGTAACAAACAAACATGTTAAAGGGAGGATAAAAGTAATGTTAAAGGTTATTGTTGTGGAAGATGACAAGCTTGCACTCGAAATACTTTGTGAATTTATAGAAGAAAAGTTTCCTATGCTTTCGGTCTGCGCTTCTTTTTCCAATCCTTTAAAATCTTTGGAATATCTTGACGAAAATACTGTCGACATAATAATAACAGATGTAAAAATGCCTCAGATTTCAGGTGTTGAGCTGGCAGAATATGCAACAGAAAAATATCCGTTTGTAAAAATTATTCTTATAAGTGCATTCCAGGATTTTGAAATTGCCTGCAAAGCGCTTAATACAAATGTTATATCATATATTTTAAAACCTATAACATTTGAAAAATTAAACGACGCTTTAAAGCCCATAATAGATTCATCCAACCAAAAGAAACAGCTTTTCTCTTCCGAAATTCTTACATTAAGACGCGAAAATTTTGTAAAAGACCTTATAGATGAAAAGCTCAGCTCACCTGAGCTTATAGAAAAAAAGCTCGGAGAGCTTGGTATACCTATTAATACAAAGAGCGTGCAATGCTTAATCGTAAGCGCAGTCATAAACGATTTTGAAGATTACTTAAACAATGTCTGGAAGCACAAAAAAGAAAATCTTTATTCTGCTATAACAAATATAATAAACGATTCAAATACAGAAACCAACTTCGGAATTTCTTATGAACATACAAATGAAAATATTATGCAGATGTTTTTTGTAGACAGAGATAAAAGAGAGGATTTTGACGAAAGCCTTATCACACTTAAAAAGCTTCTTAACTCAATTTTAAAGATTGATGTTGATTTTGAGATTGTTACCTCTTTCAGCTCGATATTTATGATTACAAAAAACTACGAGGATAATACTCCCGAAAACAAGCTTCTGGATAAGCTCTTCCGCCCGCAGAAAATATACAATCTTACAGCAGGTGACCTTAAAAAAATAGAAGGAAACGAAAATGAGCTGAGAGCATTTTCGGAAAAACTTGCAAAAAGAGCTTTAAACTACATAAATCCGATTTTCATAGAACAGAAAAATTACAATTTATACGCATATGTAAACTGTGTTTCAAAAGAGTGTCTTTTGGATTATATTTTAAAAACTGCTGAGCTTGTAAGTGAATTTAAGAAAAAGGAATCACAGCTTGATTTGCTTAATAAGGCAATAAAATATATAGAAGAAAATTATATGAATCCGATTACATTGGACGAGATTTCATCACATGTTGCTTTTGCACCGTGGTCATTCTGCAAATTTTTCAAGAAGTACACAGGAAAAAGCTTTACAAACTATCTTAACGACTACCGCATAAAAGCAGCGCTTGATATTTTAAAAAGAGAGCCTGATGTTAAGATAAACTTTTTAAGCTTTAAGGTAGGCTTCCCAACAAATTCAAATTTTTATAAGAATTTTAAGCTGTATACGGGAATGACGCCGAGCGAATATCAGAAAAAAATCCGGGAGAACGGTTATGAAGCTTAAAACAAAATATAAAACGATATGGAATATAATAAGAAACTATAAATGGAAAAGTACCTTTTTCAGTTATCTGAAAAGTACATTTCTGCTTCTTTTTATTCCAACAATTATCCTGACATCTGTTCTTATTTATTTTTATAACAGTTCAAACACAAAAACGATGCTGATGACAAATCAGCAGTCTTCTTTAAAAACTAAAGCATTTATTGAAAATACATTTTCTGAAATTGAAAAAATAAGAAATAATGTTCTTTCAAATTCGTACGCTACGGCTTTAATATTAAACTCAAAGGAAAACATCAACTCACAGGAAAGCCTAAACAACATAACGCGTATTTTGGGAATCTTCAACAACTATACAATTACCTCCGAGACAATCGAGTCCGTTTATCTTTACAGTCTGCACAGCGATTATGTTTTTTCATCAAGACAATGTACTTCGCTTGAATCATTTTATGATAAGTCGTGGTATGAAATATATAAAAAAAATGACGCAGCAGCTTTCACCTATGCGTCATCGTTAGGCAGTGATTCACAGACAAAAAACTATCTTTCTCTTGTTTATCCCATAAACTACGGAAGAACAATCGACGGACTTCTTATAATTAATCTGAAAGCCTCTGTTTTCAATGAATATATAGAAAACAGCGAAGCCTCAGAAACAATAATTCTTGCAGACAAAAATAAAAATATAGTGTATTCAAACGACCGCTCGATTATCGGCGCGATATACGAAAAAGATATTATGCCTCATGAAAATATTGTATCCGAAATTAAGGACGATGTGATAACAAGCTATTGTAATGTTGAAAATTCAGATTTGATTTTTATCGGAAAAAACCATATCTTAAAGCCTGCAAACACATATATAATAATAACAATATATTTTATTGTGCTGGTGATGTTTCTTGTTATTTTATCGTTTATATTCTCCGTACGCTTTTACATCAATATTTCTGACCTTATCGTTACTGCGAATTTGTCATACGACGAAACAAAGGAATATAACTACGACGAATTTAAACATCTTAAGGATAATATTCTGTCAAACACTACTCATATAAGTATTATCGAAGATGAGCTTATAAAGAAGACAAACGAGCTGAAAAAATCGCAGCAGGTTGCTTTGCAGCTGCAAATTGCTCCCCATTTTCTGCTTAATACACTCAATATCGTAAACCTTTTGTTAATGCGTTCGGAAAAATTTGCTCCGAAAGCAATGCAGATTAATTCCTTGCTTTCCGAAATACTGACAAATGTTCTGAAAACGAACAAATATTTTATAACGATTGAAGAAGAAATCAAGTATACACAAAAATATATAGAAATCGAAACCTATAAAACGAATAATCTGTTTAAAGTCAGCTGGGATGTTGATAAGGAGTGTTTAAATTGTAAGACTGTAAAATTCTTATTGCAGCCAATAATAGAAAATTCTGTATTTCACGGAATCAAATACTTGGAAGATAAGGAAGGAAAAATAGATATTTCAATAAAACATTCTGACAATATAATTATATTTACCGTTACAGATAACGGTGTTGGAATGAACAAAGAAACAATGAATAATCTGAATAATATATTTACAGCTTCAAATTCATGGACAGAAAAGCATATCGGGTTGGAAAATGTAAATAAACGCTTAAAAATTGCATACGGAAATGTACACAAGCTTTGCATTTTAAAATCTGACGCCACAGGAACAACAATACAATTTAATATACCACTTCAGAAATAAAAAAGGGGCAGTTAAAGCAAGACTATCGAGCCTGCTACTGCCCCAATTACATTTTTTTATATCATTTTATCGCTCTTATAACAAAAAATATTCTTTCGCTGTCTTTTTTGTATTCATCAAATGTAAATTCATCGTATACACCTAAAATCTCAAAACCGCACTTTTTGGCAATTTTCTTAACATAGGAAGCGTTATACCCTTTTTCGTAGTGAGTTTCCGAAATTCTGTCGTATGTATCATTTTCGTTTTTCACAAACACATCAAGATACATAGCATTAATTTTTTCGTCGCTGTCATAGTCATTCTGCCACACAAAAAACGCATTTTCATTTTCATCTGAAAAAATATTGTCAGCTAATATATTTTTGAATTTATAAATTGTTGAAATATCAAAAATATAAAGTCCTTCGGGATTGAGATAATTATGTACAAGCTTAAAATGCTTTATAAGATTTTCTTCATCCAAAATATAGTTAATGCTGTCTAAAGATGAATAGCAAGCGTCAACAGTCCCGTAAAGCTCAAAATCCCACATTGACTGACAAAGATAAAGAATTTTTTTATCTTTATCCTTTTTCTGTGCTATATCAAGCATTTCAAAGGAAAAATCAACACCAATCATATCATATTTTTCGCTCATAATTGTAGTGAGATTTCCTGTTCCGCAGCAGATATCAAGAATAAGCTTCGGAGTGCTTTTAAATTTTTTAAATATTTTTTCGTAGTAACGCGCAAATTTCTTATAGTCTATATCATATCCAAAATCATCGTAAACTGTACTGAATGAATTATACATTTTATTCTGTTTCCTTTTTATCTTCTCGGTTTTCTGTATAAGGTTGCGGGAATACCGTTTTTATACGCAAGCTTAATCTCGCCCATTATAAGAGGCTTTAAATATTCAAAAAGCTCGACTGAAACATCATTACCGTCAATTATCCAATTAAGCGGAACTTTTTTCTCAACATTTGCGATATTTGTAATATCTGCATTTTCGATTTTTATTTTATAAGGAGAATTTGATATTCTCTTAAAGGTCATCATTCTGCCGGTAAGTCCTTTTAAAGCACATTCAACGCCTTTTTTACCGATAAGCTTTGATTCGGTAATATCGGTTTTTGAAAGCATATGACCTGCACATCTCTGACATACATTCAATTCAACGCTTCTTACCTTACAGCCGATTTTCTGCTTAACATAGTTTTCTAAAAATTTGCCTGCACCGCTCAGCATATTATGCCCGAAAACATCAACTCCGTTAAAGCCGTTTATTTCACATATAAACTTGCCGTTTTCATCTCTTATACCTTCCGAAACGGCAATAACAATATTTCTTATTCCTTTGTCAAAAAGATTTTTTATGTCATTTACAAATTTATCCAGAGAAAAATCATATTCAGGAAGATAAATAAGATGCGGAGAGGCTTCTTCCTCAGTTCTTGCCAACGCTGCCGCCGCCGTAAGCCAACCTGCATTTCTTCCCATAATTTCAATTATGGTAACTGAATTGAGATAGTAAACCTGACTGTCCTTTGTAATTTCGTGAACAGTAGAAGCAATATATTTTGCCGCAGAGCCAAATCCGGGAGTATGGTCTGTTATGTCGAGGTCATTGTCGATCGTTTTTGGAATACCTATAACATTAACCTCAATACCGTTTTCTTTTGCATACAAAGAAAGCTTGCAAACTGTATCCATCGAATCGTTGCCGCCGATATAAAGAAAATATTTTATATTGTGCTTTTTCAGATAATCAAATATGTATATGTATTTTTCATCATTTACATTATAATCAGGCAATTTATTTCTGCATGAGCCGAGATATGCCGCCGGAGTCTGCGATAAAAGCTTTGTATCTATATCGTTAAGAACGATTATATTATCGTTAAAAAGTCCTTCTATACCGTGGATTGCACCGTATACTGTTTTTATCTCTTCTCTTTTCACCGCTTCATCTATAACGCCTGCCAATGTCGCATTTATAGCGGCTGTCGGTCCTCCTGACTGAGCAACAAGTAAATTGTATTTTTCCATTTTTAATTTCCTCTCTATTATTTGCAAAATTCTTTATTATATCTTTCTATACATTCTTTAACAACTTTCCTTGCTTCTTCAGCACTTTCAACCTTATTTACAATAGTTTCTTTATATTCAAGCATTTTATAAACCTCATAAAAATGCTTTATTTCAGCAAAAAGGTGTGAGGGAAGCTCAGATACATCTTTAAACGAATTATGGTAAGGGTCCTTATCGCATACTGCAATAATTTTTTCATCAATAGCACCGTCGTCAATCATTTTTATAACGCCAATCGGATAGCAGTCTACAATTGTCATAGGAAGAATACTTTCCGTACACAAAACAAGAACATCAAGAGGGTCCTTATCGTCAGCATATGTTCTTGGGATAAAGCCGTAGTTCGCAGGATAATGCGTTGAAGTATGAAGAACTCTGTCAAGCTTTAAAAGACCTGTGTCTTTATCAAGCTCATACTTATTCTTTCCGCCTTTTTCAATTTCAATAACCGCTGAAAAATGGTTACTTGATATTCTTTTTGGATCCATATCATGCCATATATTCATTTTTCTTTTCTCCTTTTTCTTTTATATTATTTCTTTACCTTCTAAAATAAAGTATTTTTTCTTTTTTAGTATTTCATCAATGTTTTCGATATATGTATGTACCTGCTTGTCCGTACGCATTTTGGAAAACGGAAGCCTATCATTATAGTCTACAAGCTTCGAGGTGCCGCCTGCGCCGCAAGAAATAACAGAGCCTGTTTCCTGCATCATAATAACATTGTACATACAAATATCTTCATCATTTACAAAGCCCGTATTTTCATAAGAGCCTATTGCGTTTTTTTGCCTGTACATATAGTAAGGCTTGTATATATTTTTTATTTTTTCATAAGCATAATCAAGCATTTCCGAAACATTTTTTTCTTCATCGGATATTTCGGAGATATCTATTTCAGCGCTTCTTTTTTTGCATAAGGTATGCACTGTAAAGCTTTGAGGATTAAGCTTTAAAATATTATCAACCGTATATTTAAAATCCTCAAAATTCTCACCTGGAAGCCCTGCAATTATATCAGTATTTATATTTTTAAAGCCAACCTCCACAGCAGTGTTATATGCATCATAAAACTCATTTACAGTATGCTTTCTGCCTATTTTTTCAAGTGTATGCTGATTAAGCGTCTGCGGGTTTATACTTATTCTTGTAACACCGTTTTTATAAAGAGCTTCAAGCTTTTTTCTGTTTAAAGTGTCTGCCCGTCCCGCTTCAACGGTAAATTCACAAAACGGAGAAAAATTATCTTTTATAAATGCTGTCAGTATATCGAGCTTTTTTTCATCAAGAACAGTCGGTGTTCCTCCTCCGATATAAACGCTGAAAACAGAAATATCATTTTCCTTTAAAACATCGCGTGTAAACTCCAGTTCCTTCAAAAGCGCTTCAAAATATTTTTGTAAAACTGTTTTATCCTTCATTGTGTTTGACATTGTAAATGAACAATATTTGCACCTTGACGGACAAAAAGGAATATTTACATATAAAGAAACAGATTTTTGCGGAATTTTTTCTGAAAGCTTCTTCTCAACCATTGCGCACTCATAAGCAAGAGAAGCTTTTTTTGAATTTACAAAATATATATCCTCCAAAGCTTTTTTTCCGTTTTCGTGTTCAAAAATTGTTTTACTTGGACGGATTCCCGTAAGAACACCGAAAGGAAGCGACGCATTTTCCGCTTTGTAAATTATTCTTTTCAAGGTAAGCGGTATATTATCAAAAATAACATTTTCTTTTATTTCAACACCGTTTCTGAACACAGAAGCTTCAGCTTTTTTTATGTTAAAATCATATGCAACATCGCAAACGCTGTTTTCCGAAACAAACTCCGCGGCGGGATAAATCATTTTAAGCAGATTATACACCCCGTAATAGTAGCTTTCTTCAATTTTACCGATATAAATTTTCATTTTAATATCCTAACACCATATTTGTGACTTTTTCTTCTCCGATTGTTGTGGAAAATCCGTGACCGGGATAAACCTTTGTATCATCAGGTAACATAAACAATTTACCGATAACGGATTTTTTAAGCTCGTCAAGAGACCCTGTGAAAAAATCCCATCTGCCGATTGTACTCAAAAACAAGGTATCTCCGCTTATTAACACATTATCGCAAAGATAGCATACAGAGCCTACCGTATGACCGGGAGTTTCAATAACCTTAAGAGATATATCTCCTATACAAATCTCTTCGTTTTCTTTTATAAATTCTATATTTTCAGGAACATCAAAAGGAATATTAAAGCTTATTCCCCTCTCGTTTACGATTACCATTTCCTTTTCGTTTACCAAAACAGGAGCATTATATTTTTCGGATAGCTCCTTTGCACCGCCAATATGGTCAAAATGTCCGTGAGTAAGAAGAATTTTTTCTACCTTAAGCTCATTTTTTTCAATATACGAAGATATTTTTTCAACATCTCCACCGGGATCAATAATTCCGCATTTTTTATTATCGTCCCAGATAACATAGCAATTTGCCTGATAAGACGATACAACTATTCTTCTTAAATTCATAACCAAAGCCTTTCCATATAATAATATAATTATTATAATATATTTTAAGAAAAAAAGCAATAGTAATTTCATAATTTTAGCAAAAATCGGCAGTTTCGCTTTCTTTGTGGAGTTTTATTTCTATTTTTCCGTCATCATTTACGGTGATTAACCGTTCTATTCCATCGTTTATTTCGTTTTGAAGAATTTTCTCGGCAATTTCATCGTTAAGCATTTTTTCTATTTTTCTTCTTAAAGGTCTTGCACCGTAATTCATTGTATAACATTCTTCAATTATACTCTCCGACACGCTTTCATCAAAATCAAGAAAAACATTTTTCCCTTTAATACGGTTTTTTATTTCTTCAAAAATAATTTCTGAAATTGATTTCATATCTTCCTTTGAAAGCTTTTTGAAAACAACAAGCTCGTCAATTCTGTTTAAAAATTCAGGACGGAATTTCTTTTTAACTTCTGCCATTATAAATTTTCTGATGTTATTATGCTTTTCCTTTTCATCTTCCGAACTTCCCTTAAAACCAAGAGAATTTCCGTCTGATGTGAGAAATTTTGCACCGATATTTGATGTCATTATGATTATTGTATTTTTAAAATCTACTTTTCTTCCCTGAGAATCGCTGACTGTTCCTTCGTCAAGAATCTGAAGCAGAATATCGCAAACATCGGGATGGGCTTTTTCAATTTCGTCAAATAAAACTACGCTGTAAGGATGTGTACGGATTTTGCCTGTAAGCTGTCCGCCGTCCTCATATCCGACATATCCGGGCGGTGAGCCGATAATTTTTGACACGCTGTGCTTTTCCATATATTCCGACATATCAAGCCTTATAAGATTTTTTTCGCTGCCGAAAAGTGAACACGAAAGCGCTTTGCAAAGCTCAGTTTTTCCTACGCCTGTCGGTCCTAAAAACAAAAATGACCCTATTGGTCTTTTCGGGTCATTTAAACCCGCTTTACCCCTGCGGACAGCTTTTGAAACAATTTCTATTGCTTCGTCCTGTCCTATAACTCTTTTTTTCAGTTCTTTCTCAAGATTCAGAAATCTGTTTTTTTCGTCTATATTCATAGTCCCAACAGGAATCGAAGTCCATTTTGAAATTATCCCCAGAATATTTTCCTCCGAAACTGTTGCATCATTTGAGATTTTCTTGTTCTGCCATTTCTGCTGTTCTGCCATATATTCATTTTTGAGTTTTTCTTCTTCCGTTTTTATAAGCGCAGCTCTTTTGTAATCCTGATTTGTTATTGCTTCCTCTTTTTCTCTCAATAAAAGCTCAAGCTTACTTTCACACATTTTTAATTCATCAGGCTCAATATGCATTCTCAGTCTCATTGCAGAAGCCGCCTCATCTATAAGGTCAATCGCCTTATCGGGAAGAAAACGGTCTCTGATATATCTTTCAGAAAGCTTAGCCGCAGCTTTAATGGCGTCATCTGTGATTTTCACATTATGATGAGACTCATATTTATCCTTTATTCCCTCTAAAATTGTAATTGTTTCTTCAACGGTAGGCTCTTCAACATTTACAGCCTGAAACCTTCTTTCAAGCGCGCTGTCGCGTTCAATATATTTTCTGTATTCGTTTATTGTTGTAGCGCCTATCAGCTGAAGCTCGCCTCTTGACAATGGCGGTTTTAATATGTTTGAAGCGTCTATCGCGCCTTCTGCCGCACCTGCTCCCACAATATTATGAAGCTCATCTATAAAAAGGATTATATCGTCATTTCGTTTCACTTCCTCGATAGCCTTTTTTATTCTGTCCTCAAACTCACCTCTGTATTTTGTTCCTGCAATTACGGCAGATATATCAAAGGATATCACTCTTTTGTTTTTCAGAATTTCAGGAATATCACCTTCAACTATCCTTTGGGCAAGCCCTTCGATTATGGCAGTTTTTCCAACACCCGGCTCCCCTATAAGACAAGGGTTGTTTTTTGTTCTTCTGCATAAAATCTGAATTATCCGTTCAATTTCTTCATTACGACCAATGACAGGGTCGATTTTCCCTTCAAAGCATTTTCTTGTTATATCAGAGGAAAAACCGTTTAATACAGGTGTATTACTGCTGTTTTTGTATTTGATATTCGGAATTTTGTGCCCCTCCCCTATTTTTGGCGGCAACATTCCTTCGTCAATCATATCAAATATATCGTTTTTCATCTTTTCCTTATCAGCCTTCAATGCTTTTAAAATCCGAAGGGCGACGCTGTCCTCCTGCATTAAAAGCGCTAAAAGAAGATGCTCTGTGCCAATATAGTTCTGCCCCATATTATTTGCCTGAGTAAAGCTCATTTCTATAAGCTGTTTTGTTCTCGGTGTGAAAGTAATTCTGCCTGTATATATTGATTTTGATTTGCCGTACAGCTCTTCAATTTTGTCTAAAATAAGCTGTTCTGTCATTCCGTTTACAATAAGAATTTTATATGCAATACCGCTATGCTCTCTTATAAGCCCGAATAAAATATGCTCTGTACCAATAAAGCTTTGCGATAAATCTCTTGCAAGCTTTTCCGATAGTTTTAAAACTATTTCAGCTTTCTGCGTAAATCTTTTTTCAAACATTTTTTCTCCACGCTCCCTCATTTAAAAAGATTTTAGCCTAAAAAAAGATGATTAATACTTATAAAAAAACTGTTGAAGAATTTTTCATATCCTTCAACAGCCTTATTAATTATTTATTTTTTTAAAACCTGTGAAATCAGATTGTAATCGTTTGTAAGAATTGTATCAATTCCCATATCTAAAAATTCTTTTGCTTCTTTTTCGTCGTCCGACCAGAAAACATTACATATTATTCCGTTTTCATGAGCCTTGTCAATCATTTCTTTATTGAAATAAGGCTTGAAAAGCTGCACCTTCTGAGCTTTCAGCTCTATTGCTCTGTCCACAATCTCCCATTTTCTTTCGCTAAGATGTCCCACACAAATTTTTATATCGGGAGCGTATTCTTTAAACTGTCTGATAACACCGTCATGACTTATCATAAAATATACATATTTTTCGCAATCGTATTTTCTGACAAGGGAAACAATTTTTTTCATTGCAGCCTCATCATAGGTGTCCGAAAGCGTTTTGATATGTACATTCATAATAACATGACAAGAAAATTTCTTCAGAATTTCTTCAAATTTTAAGATTTTCATTCCCTTGAACTTTTCGCCGTGTTTTATACCAAAATCCAATTTTAAAAGCTCTTCATATGTATACTCGTAAACCTTTCCGTTTCCGTCGGATAAGCGTTCTAAAGTATCGTCATGAATGGAAACAATTTCTCCGTCCTTTGTTGCCCAAAGGTCAAATTCAATCTCCTCTGCACCCATAGCTACTGCAGCGCCAAATGCAGGCATGCTGTTTTCGGGAGCTATTGTATTAAAGCCCCGGTGCGCGCAAATTCTCGGATATGGCATAATATCATCATATTTTACAATAGCGCTTCCGGCAGGTCTGTATTTCCACGGGCGGCGACCCTTTTCTATATATTCATAGTGTGCGGCAGTCGGATTACCGAAGCCGGCAGGCTTATAATATTTATCGTTTATGTCTATATCAACAGTTGTCATTCCCACTTTGCTTTTCATATTCGCAAGAATTTTTCCTGTCGGAGCAACAACCATACTTGCACCGCCTATATCCGAATTTTTATCCATTGAAACTGATGAACGGATAACATAGGCATTTGTGTTATACGCTAAAAACTGTGACATAATTTCAGACGCAAGATGTGTGTCGCTTCTCTGATGTGCACAGCCTATAATCACATCAAGCTTTTGTCTTGCCATATTTGCAAATGCTTCGTAGAAATAAAAATCGTAGCAAATAAGAAAGCCGAATCTTATCCCGTCGATTTCGATTACAGCAGGCTCGGAAAATTCAAATGTATAATCGCTGTCAAGCTCCATTACCGAAACCTCGCTTGGCACTAAATGCTGTTTAAAATATTTTCCCGCTAATTTTCCGTCTCTTCCGAATGCATATGTAGTATTTTTATATCCTGTTTCGGTTTTTAATCTTGCGTTGACAAAAACGATTGCACTGCATCTTTTTGCGGTTTCTGAAGCTTTATCAAGAAAAATTTTATTAAATTTTTCAGTAGCTGCTTCGCTGTCTTTTTTTGTCTCAGCATAGCATGGAACATCGCATGATTCAGGCATAACAATTATATCCATACTGTCGTCGCATTTATCTAAAAACTCAAGATACTGCGGAAAATATTCATCAATTTTACCATAATCTTTAGAATATTCCGGCTGAATTACACATACTTTCATTTCGTCACATTTCCTTTCGATTGAAAAATATTGATATTACAGTAATTATACACCATAATTTGTAATATTGTCAAGTAAATATAAAAAGACTGCAAAAAATTTGCAGCCTCTTTAAAATTATCAGTTATTATAACACTGTGATAAGCATCTTACAAGACAGCCGATTGAAATTACCATAAGTGAGAAGAAAAACAGAAGCCCGCCTGCAATAATAGCGCCAATAAAGCTCGTAGCGGCAAATGTGATTGCCAGAAGAATTATTGAAGTAAATATTGTTCCCAAAGCGCCTAAAACAAAAGCAAACAAATTCCGGCATATACAGTTTCTCACACTGATATCGTCCCCAACTCCCAAAGTAACAAAGACTGCCAGTAAATATACAATAGCAATACCGAATAAAACCCATAAAAAAGCAGGTGTAACGGTTATTGCCGCAGTAATGCAAAGTAATGCTGTCACTACACCGATAATAACGCTGAAAATAACAGCAACCAATGTGCAGCTGCTTCTGCAGCCGCAATCAAGAATAGACATAATATTCACCCCCACTGACAATATATGAAAAAAATGTCAAACGGTGAATTTTTTTAATATTCAACTATTCTGTCGCTTCCGGCACCCATGCGGGTGATATATATTTTTCTGTCTTTTTTGTCTAATGTCATAACATCAAAAAGAATTTCAGATTTTGTGCCATCAGTTCTCGGAACCGCAGTGTGAGCTCCCGAGTAGTACATAACAGCGTTAGCTGTGAAAATATAAGGTATACCTGCCTTGGAATATTCAACAACATCTGCATGGTGGTCACCTACTATAAAAGAAATCATCTCGCCTCTTTTGTATTTTGAAAATTCTGCGTCAACATGATTTTTCATATCTCCGTCATAGTAGTCTTTTTGTATGTCCTCACCTTTTTTATATGCGTCTGCTATATCCATAACAACAGTTATATATTTAAAAAGATTTGTAAGCTTTTCCCTGTCTGCACTCGGATAAGGAACGCCATGTAAGACAAATATAATCCCCCAGCCGTCCTCTTCAAATTTTAGTGCAGTATTTACAAGCCAGTCAATCTGCTTTTGTGACATAGAAAACATCCATTGACCGTGATATTTCAATTTTCCGTTTTCGTCATATATAAACGGAATATCAACAGAATCAAGACAGATATATCTGATTTTATTATTTTTGTCATTCAAAAGATAATAAAGTGATTTGTTGTTTTCGTCAAACTGTGCGTCCAAAGCCGGCAAATGATTGTAAAATAATTTGTAAAGCTCCTCATGTGTAAGATGATTTGTTGACTTTTCAGCCTGTATATAAGCTTTATCCCAGATTGTTCCGTCGTCATGGTTACCGTGAACGGGATAATATGAAATTCCGTCAAATTGCGTTCTCAGTTCTCTGAAGCAATCCGATTTGTATTCCTTACAGCCTTCGTTTGTATAATCGCCTCCCAAAAGGAGATAATCAACATTAGCACGCTTTGCAATTTCCTTATATGAGTTTACAGTTCTTTTCATTCTTACCTCGTGGTTGTAAGAAAGTGCATAATGAATATCTGTCATAAAAGCAAATGTTGTAGTGTGCATATTCTGATGTGACTGAATTTCTTTTACACATCTTTTTACTTCTTCAGCTATGTAATCAGGATAAAAATCAGTCGAGGAAAGCTCAGGAGAAACATAACCGTGATCCTCGTATCCACAGTTGATATAATGTTGCGGTTCTTTCATGATAATAAAGTGTTCCTTTCAGATAATATATTTTGAAAAATTATAACACCAATTTTAAAAAATGTCAATAAAAACGCAAAAACTATCCTTCGATAAGTCCGTATTTTTTCTTAATCCTCTCTAATTTGTCAATCATAGGCTCAGATAAAAACCAAAGGAAGAACGCCGTTGAGGCTGCATGAACAAGGTCAAACGGAAAGCCCATTACATAAGAAGAAATTATCATTTCAGATGTAGGATTTGGCTGCCACATAAGTACAGTTGCGGGATTCATAATACCGCCGTATAAAATCAGTACAGAAAGACCTCCGAAAATACAAAGAGATACCTTTGTCTTTCGCAAAATACCTTTTTTAAAAAGTATACCTGAAACAAAGCCGATTATCCCCATAGAAAACATCTGCCACGGAGTCCACGGACCCTGACCGAAAAAGAAATTTGAAACAAAGCCTGAAACGGCGCCTACCAAAAATCCTGTTTCACCGCCAAAGCATATACCTGCAATTATTATAATTGCAATAACGGGTTTAAACTGCGGAAGCATAAAAAACGCATATCTTCCCGCAATACAAACAGCACAAATGACGCTTATTACAATAAGCTCTCTCGCTTCAGGCTTCTTATCTTCAAATATCATAAGAAACGGCAGTAAGGTTTCAAGAATAATAAGTAAGCTTATAAAATAATACTTTTTATCCTGAAGATAATAAAATCCGATATAAATTGTAAGCGGCACTGCGATAAGTATAAAAAGCACAGACATAAGTGTACGCTTTCTTAACTTTCTTTTTTCACCGTGTGTATGTATTTCTTCGGTATCAAGTTCTTTTTTCGGAATAAAAAATCCGCATGCTATTGAAGCTGTTATTATAGAAAGAAGCTGAAACACAACAGAATCATATCCCTCGCTTAAATTTATAAAAGGTATTTTTACACCTTTTTTTTCAAGATAGACAGTTATTAAAAATAAAACTGCAAATATTATTCCAAAAAATATTCTTTTCGGAGTAAGCTTTTTATTATCCATTTTCTTAACTTCCTTTTTCTCTTTTTTTACTTTGTTTTTCGGTAAGATAAATTTCGGCAGCTCGTCTTTTTTATTATCACACACTATCCCTCCGCACGCAAGAATTATATCAGACGATAAAACAGCGTCCGGAAGAACAGTTCTTGCCATTCTGTTTGCGCTTGTAGTATAGAAATTTTTGCCTGAGAAAAACTCTCTCGGATTGCCTGTTGAGGTAATATTACCGTCAAAAAACATTGCACATCTGTCAGCGTATTCTGCACAAAATTCTATATCATGAGATACCATAACAACAGTTACGCTGTTTTTCTTAAGGTCTGCAATAATATCTGCAAAAATTTCTTTAAAGCTTGCGTCCATCCCTTTTGTCGGCTCGTCCAGAAGCAAAATTTCGGGAGATTTCAAAAGCACCTTTGCAAGTGCGACGCGCTGCTGCTCTCCGCCTGATAAATCATAGGGATGATTCCCAAGAAAATCATCAATTCTGCACAGCTTTGAAATTATATTTATCTGACTTTCTTTCTCTTCCTTTGAAAGCTTTTTATCAGAAAGCATTTCGCACAAATCGAGATAAACTGTTTTTTTAACAAATAATGTTTGCGGATTCTGCGGGAGAACACCTAAAATACCGTTATATAAGCCGTCTATTTTTGAAATTTTTTCTCCGTTTATATAAATTTCGCCTCTGTATGAAGTGTTAAGACCGCTCATAAGAGAAAGCGCTGTTGTTTTTCCTGTCCCGTTACCGCCGACTATGGCAAAAAACTCGCCTTTGTTTATTTTTATATTCAAATTTTTTATTACATCAGGTAAACTTTTTTCATATCTGAACCAAGCGTCTTTTATTTCAATTGCAATTTCAGATGTATTGTTTTTATAATCTTTTTTCGGTATTAAATCATTTCTTAGTGTATTATTTTCAGAAAATCTTTCAAGCCAGCTTCTTCCGTCTCTTACAGTAACCGGACATTCAAGCTCATTTTTCACAGCACCGTAAACCTTTATCGGTGTCGGTAATGCAAAATACATATCGTGATTTTGTGATTTTAATATTTCTCCAACCTTCTTTGGCGTACTGTCAGCAATTATTTTTCCGTTATCCATAACTATAATTCTGTCAGAAACCGCAAAAGCGTCCTCAAGTCTGTGTTCCGTTAAAATAACAGTTGTACCAAGCTCGCGGTTTATTTTTTCAAGCGTTTTCAAAAATTCCTGTGCGGCTATCGGGTCAAGCTGACTTGTAGGCTCGTCGAGTATTAAAACAGACGGCTGCATAACCATAATTGAAGCAAGATTTAAAAGCTGCTTCTGACCGCCTGAAAGCTCAGTCACCTTTTTATAAAACCATGTCTGAATACCGAAAAACGAAGCCATTTCAGAAACTCTTGCTCTTATGTCCTGCGTATCATAACCTAAGCTTTCCAACCCAAAAGAAAGCTCATGCCAAACTTTATCGGTTACAATCTGATTATCAGGGTTTTGCATTACAAATCCGATTTCGGAGGCTTGCTGTCTTGAATTAAGCTCAGATAAAGGTTTTTTGTTAAAAAAGATATTTCCGTTTAATTCACCGTACGGTGAAAGCGTTGGCTTTAAAAGACGAAGCAAGGTTGTTTTTCCGCAGCCTGATTTACCGCAAACAGTTACAAACTCGCCTTTGTTTACAGTTAAATTTATATTATCAAGAGCTTTATTTTCCCTTTCGGGATATTTAAAGCTTAAGCCTTCGATTTTATAGCTTTCCATTTTAACGCCTCCTTTATTTCGATGATTACAGGATAAAT
>CAZHZL010000008.1:0-8216 GCA_964537245.1 uncultured Oscillospiraceae bacterium | reverse complement strand
GATAAATCAGAAGCTTTTAGTGAAGGAAAATATCTGAAATACATTCCGCCTGTTATATTTCCGATAAATGTATATATTCCCAAAAATAAAATCAGACTCAAAGTAAGCTTGTCTCTTTTATCAAAAGTAAATATCGAAAAAGCTGTTCTTCCGGGTAATCCGTAACCGCGGGATTTCATACTGTCAGCAGTTTCAATCGAATTTTCCAGTGCCCAGGTTATCATAATCGACAAAACAGATAAACCGTTTTTCGCTCTTTTTATAATATTTCCGTTTGTCATATCCCGACCGATACATTTCTGTGAAGCTGTAACCGTTTTTAAATGCGCCGAAAATTTCGGAATAAAACGAAGCGTCATCGAAAGTATAAGCGATAACGACGGGATAATTTTTCCGAAAAGATAGATAAATTTATCACTTGTCATAACCTCGTTGTAACACGAAAACCAGCATATCACGCTTACAAGCATGACAGCCGAAGCAAGACCGTATATAACCGATTCAAGAGTCAACGGATTGCCGTTTGGAAAATATTTTAATATAGTTACTCCCTCATGATTAAAAGCAGGATTGACAAGCGCCATTACAATCATCATAGGCAGCATATATAACAAATTTGTTTTAACAGCTTTTATTCCTTTTAAAACAACCGAGTAAATAAAACTGCAAATTATTGATATTAAAAGACATACAGGATTCATAAAAAACATCGAAAAGCAAATTACAAAAAGAAAATATGTAAAATTTACAATCGGATGAAAGGTTTTAAATTCATTCATTTTGTCCTCCTGCGGCATAAGCACCGCCTACATCATCACCTAAATTACAGGTATATACCCATTCCACCACATCGCCCTGTTTTAAAAGATACCGTGAACAGCCGTAATTGGGAAACCAACCGTTTACCTTATACATCCACCCCGAAAGCTCTCCGCAATCAAATTCATAAAGATTGTTTATCCCTTCAATATAAGCGCTGTTATAGACAGGTGTATTTACAAACTCAAAATGTATTTTGTTCTTTTTCATTTCTCTTAAAAGAAGATTGAAAACACTTTCGCCCTCGTAAAATGTAACAGTTTGCTTCGGAAAAATAATCCCATCAGCTGCAATCAGCTCAATTTTTTCAGGGTCAAGATAAGAAATATTATCAAGAACAGTATTGCAGCTTACAGACAGTGTGCAAGTATATTCTTTATCCGAAATAACAGCGTCCTGCGGTTCAATAGGTGCGGGATTTACGAAATTAACAGCAGACGTTTCAGGTTCTTCCGCTTCTGAAGGAGGCTCCGTCTTGTGAATTTCGACAGTTTTCTCGTTTTTTTCTTCTGTAACAGGTGCTTCAGGCTTTTTATCCATAATCTCAACTGTATTTTCTTGGACTTCTTTTTCTTCTGTTTTAATTTCCGTCTTATCTGTGGTTATATCAGTGCTTTGTACATCTTTTGATAAATCTTCTTTTAGTCCAGGAGCATTTCCGCCGAAATAATATGAAAAAATTAAAATAAATACAATTATAGCAGCAGCTATTATTTTATTTTTGTGTTTCACCATAATAAATTTCTCCTACAAAAGTTCTGCCTGATAAAGCAAATTATAAAGCATTTGTGCAATTTCCGCTCTTTTTACAGCTTCCTTCGGTTTTAATTCCAATAAATCATTTGAAATAATATTTTCCCTGACTAAAAAAGCAAGTGAATCAAATGCCCAATCTGAAGCTTTTACATAGTCAAAAAATCCGGCAAGAATATTACGGGCTTCAAAGGTTTCTATTTGTGTGTTCATACCGCAAAGCTTTGTCGCTCTTGTGAGCATAACTGCCGCTTCCTCCCGTGTTATTGTGCCGTTTGGGTTAAAGCTTGTTTCCGAAACGCCTTTTACTATTCCGTAAAAATAAGCTGTACTTACATAACTGTAAAACCAGTCATTTTGTGTTACATCAGAAAAATATGTATCTGTTTTTTCCAAAAGTCCAAGCCCTCTTACTATAATTGCCGCAAATTCTGCTCTTGTCATTGTAGAATCAGGCTCAAACAAATTTTCGGTTTTTCCGTTTATAATATTTCTCGAAGCCAATGCTTCAACTGCTTGCTGATTTATATGACCGCTGATATCCGAAAATGTTTTTCCCAAAAAAACAACCTGTGTTTTTCTGACATCAGTATTGCTGTCTTCCAAAACAGTCTCCGAAATTGTTATTGCGTCATCCATACGATATAAGCTGTTTTGATTGTTTAAAGCTCTGTTCACAGCAGCCAAACAGTAAAGCGCCTGTTCAGTTGCCATTAAATCGGAGCCGCCTCCGTCCGTTGTGTGTCTGAATCCGTTTTTTTCCTCATAATATGTAAGAAGATTATCAAGTATACTGTTTTGATTTTTCAAAAAGCGATTGTCATAAATAGAAATACCAAGCTCACAAAGTGCAACTGTCATTTGCACACAGCTTTCGGAATTTTTTGTATTCCAGCTTGAAAATCCGCCGTTTTCATCTTGTTTAACAGACATACACTCCAACGCTCTTTCAATTGCCGCTTTTACTTTTTCATCATTCTGATATTTAGCTAATGCCTGTAATGCCATACCTGTGATATCCACATCAGAAACTTTTCCCGAAAGCGACCAACCACCGTCGGAAAGCTGATTTTCCAGAATGTAATTTATATACATTTCACGACTTGCCTGAATATTTGCCTCAGGATTTTTTGGAATATCATAATTTTTGCTGTCAAGGGCGATAAGCGCCCACACAGGACCGTTTATCCCCTGCCAAACGGTTTTTTCATAATCACCAAGCGGCATAAGAAGGTTGTAGCCCGCCACATCTGAAGGATTTTTTCCTATTGCCGTAAGCGCAACAACAAGTCTTGAATATTCAGTATATTTTTTGTCGTGAAGGTTACCGTTACAGGATTTGACATATTCTTCAACATTTCTGTAATAATTTTGATAATAATCAGAAGGAACATCATATCCGCTTCTTGCTAAACCAAGAATAGCCCATTCTCCACCGATTGAACTAACCTGTGGATTTGTCACTGTGTTTAAAATATAATCTGCTGTATCATACAAAATATTTCTTATCACATCATTTTCTTCTGCTGATACACTAAGATTACCGATGAGTAAAAAAAGCACCAACAATAAACATATACTACTCTTTAATAATTTCATATTGATAACCTCTTAACTTAAATTCTCCAAAATAATATTCAGTTCATCTGCTGTCAGATTAGGTTTCGTAATTAAATCAATATATTCGCTGCAATTTTCTATACCGATTTCAGAAATAAGTCTTGTCAATTCGTCTCTGTTGACCATCTCAAAAAAATCGCCTGCGTATGTATATCCTGTTCCTGATACGCCGCCAATATCTGAGCCGTAAGCCAATGTATACTGCACTCTTAAAACATCACCGTCCTGAAGATAATAATCAGATAATCCCATATTGGGAAAATTACCGTTTACAGAGTACATCCAGCCTGAGCCCTGAGTGAAATCAAATTCGGAAAGCTGATTTTTTGTATATCCTTCTTTTTTAAGCGTATATTCTGAGTCTTCAAGCGATGAAGTAATAATTTCAGAAAACTCAGGTGTAAAATCTTTTATATCGTAGATTGAAGAAAGATAAAAGCCGCCGTCCAAAGAGCCTGCACTCGTGTATGAAAGATTATTTGAAGTCAGAAATTTATCTAAAACATAAGCACAGTTTACACCTTCTTGTATTTCAATTTCTGTCGGTACAGCAATATATCCTATACCGACGCAAAATGCTTCCACACTTATAACAGCCTTACCTATCACTTCACCGTATTCAGCCGCTTCATACATAATTGAATATGAAACTGTGTTTGAAACACCTTCAGAATCTGTTGCTGAAACTTCAATAATATGCTCACCGTTTTCAAAAAATTCAACTGTATAGCTCGCTTTTGCCTCATCACTCCATGTTGGCTCAATATTAACATCATCAAGCTTAACAATACAGTCAAGCAATATTCCGTTGATGTCTTTTGCAACCACTTCAAAAACAAGTCTGCTGCTTTTTTGTACAACACCTTCTTTTATAGTAGTTTCGATTACAGGTTTATTCTCTTCGTCATTTTCTTCGTAGGGAAATTCAAACGGTGCGTCATCAATAATTTCATCAACGATTTCTTCTGTAATAACATCTGAAGCTTCTTCTTTAACAGGCTCTTCAACATTATTTTCTGTTTCTTCCTCTTTTTCGCTGTTTAAAATTATTTCGCCAAACGCTCTGTCAATAAGCGCTACGGTTTCGGCTCTTGTAATATTTAAAAGAGGATTGAGTCTATTATTATTGCCTTTAAAATAACCTTCGTTTACAAGAGTAATCATAGACTCCCTTGCCCATTTGCTGATTTTATCCTCATCTTCAAATTTTATATTAAAATTATCCTGTTTTTCTAAGTTCAATGCTTTAAAAATCATTGAGCCGGCTTCTTCTCTTGTGATAAAATCATCAGGTCTTATTCTGTTGTCATAGCCGTACATTATATTTTGATGAACAAGACATAAAATATGTTCTTTATAAAATTTTTCTTCCAAATCATCAAAAGTATGTTCCGACGAGATATCAAATTTTAAAATCCTATTCAAAACTGTGGCAAATTCACCGCGTGTAATATTATTATCGGGATAAAATTTACCGTTATAACCGTTTAAAATTCCGTATCCGCTCCATTTTTCTACTACATCTTCCGCCCAATGATTTTTTATATCATCATACACTATATCTGAAGCAAGCACATTGATATAACTAAACACTAAAAAAACAAACAGCAATATACTTACGGTTTTTTTCATGAAAACCTACTCTCCTTTTAGTCGATATCCGTTACATCAAAAACAGGTTTCATATATTTATCCCAAACAAACAGCTTAACATTTTTTAAATCTGCAAATTCGCTGTAATCTATCGGAATTGTATTTTCTCCCGAAGAAGCCTTTTTTGTTATGCATAATGCTTTATCTATGCTGTTACTATCGTTTAACGAAGCAATATAAATATTCAAATCTATTTCTTTTTCACATACAATATAAAGCGTTATATTTCCGTCGCTGTATGATACATTCTTTTCAGATATTCCGTAAATATAAGAAGCGTCTGTATTTTCTTTGACTTCAAATGATATATCGGGAAGGACGGAATAGCTGTATGAAGAAGTAGGCGCATTGAAGTTTGAGCCTATTCCAAAATCTGTGATTTCTCTGTGACTTCCTGGTGCATAACCCATACAGGTTAATGCGATATGACCGTTATTAAGCTTGAAGGCGCCTTTTTCTTTGGCAGTAAAAGAAATTGTGTTATTATTAATAAAATCATACTGTGCACCTGCACTTAAAAGCTCCTCACCGTCAGAATTTGTGTAAGCCGCTTTAATCGTACCGCCAAAACCTGGGTTGTATATTCCCGAAAATTTCGGTATTGGCATATATATGCCTTCAAAGCTGATATTCACAGTATCGCCTTGTTTAACAGGCTTATCCGGAGAGGTTTGGTTTGTTATATTTACAGTTATCCTTTTTCCTTTTATAACTATATATTCAACTGTATCGCCTGCTGTAACGCTGACGATATTATTACCCTGATTTAAAGGTAATGTATATGAGCCGTCATTGTTTGCACATATTTCAACATCATTACACATAACTGTCATTACACCGTCTGAAACAGGTTTAAAATTATATGTTCCTGTTTCTTCAAGAAAATACACAGTATCAAAATCAGAATCCCACTTTGGTATAGTAATTTGTGTATCGGTATTTCCGTCAACATTCACAACAAAAAGACCTTTACGCATAGGGTCAACAGCACCGTAAATACCTGTGTACAAGGTATTGCCGCCGATTTCAATGGCATTATAGGTAACTTCAATTATGCTTATACCTTCTTTTTCCGCTTTAATAACTGCATTCTGACCTTCCTGTGAAAGTGTTACGCTGTCACCGCTTATTATTTTATATTCAAAATCAGGCTCAATCATAATATTACTGGTATCTGTGTTTATAATCTGCCATGCGCGGTATGCTCTTGCTTTGAAGGTTTCGCCTGTTTTCATTCTGAGATAATTTTGTGAATTTATATTAAGAACGATATTATCCTCTAATCTTGAGCCTATTTTTGTTGAAGTATCATAATCAGGTCTGATTTTCGGATTTTCATTTTCCGAAAAAACAATATCTGTTTTTGCAGAAGCATCTGATTTTAAATCCAGATACCCTGCTTTTGTGATTTTTCCGTCCATAGATACTCTGTATGTATATGTGTTGATTTGAGGCAGACGGTAAGTATAGCATATATTCTCACCCGAAGCTTCTGTTTCGGTATAAGAAACCTCCTGTGTGTAAAAGTTTTTTATCTGATTAAAAACCTGCACCTTACTGTCCTTCGGCGCAGTAATTACAGCGTTTACAAACTGAACAAGAGCTCCTGATTTTGTAGTTTTTGTCGCTCCTGCATTAAAATAACAATTCTGAATAACATTTGTACCGAGGTTGTAATTATTACTAACCTCTTCTGACGGAATCAGGCTTACAGTATACAATTCAGCATTTCCGTTCGCATAAAGCAAATACGGATATCTTGCGTATGTGCTGACATAGGGAGCACCTGCAGTTGCAAGTCTTCCGTCATTATCCATAACTTCAGTTGAATACTGTGTTTCATCGGCATATACACCGTCTAATTTTGTTGTTGTATATATATCTACAAGTCTTAAAACAATTTCAGTTGACGAAGCTTCTGAATTATCTAAATCTTTCTCGGCAGGAACATCAAAGGTCATACCGCCAAGACTGTTGCCGTCTGCGTCTTTTGCGCGGTAGCTGTAAGTTCCTTTCTCCAGCTTCATTGTATAAACATGATAGCTATCAGAAACTCCGTTATCGGTGACGGATATATTTTCTCCCAATATATCGTAACCGTCGTCATCATAGCCTGCACATTTATAAAAATCTACATTTATATCAGAAGTTCCGACCTTAACCGTAACATCATAAGTTCTTTTCGGCTCTGTAACCGTTACATGACACATAGGTGCAATAACAGGTGCTTCACCGTAGCTGCCCATAAGAGTTGCTGTGGCAGTAAGTATATATTCGCCTGCCTTATCGAACGAATATGTAAAATTACCGTTTTCGTCAGTGGTGGTACCTGTTTTTTCCAATGCGCCTGTTTGTGTATTTAAAAGACATATTTCGGCACACGAAACAGGCATTTTTGTAAATTCAGCGGTAGGCGTTCCCGGACTCATCCACATTGCTTTCATTGCTTCATAGCCCTCTAAATATAAAGAAAATTCTTCATTTTCGTTTACGGTAAGCTCTGTTTTATCAAAATATGATACAAAATCTTCAAATCCCCCTTCACCGCCATAGCTGAAAAGTAAAACAGTTTCACCGTCTTTTAATGCATATTCATTTATGGCATACCCGTCAGACATTGTACCGACAGGCATATTTCCATTAATTAAAAAACCAATATAACCGCTTATCCCGAACATTCCCGTCAGATAAGACGATTCCCCCGAAATTCCGGAAACATCACCGTCTTTTTTCAAATGAGCGGCAACAACCGCGTCAAGTGCGCTGATTTCTCCGTCGCCTATTCCGTGGTCAACACCGCCAACCTCATGGTCAGCTGGAGCATTGCCATATCCGTTTTCCTCGGCAATTCCTTCTGTAACTGTAAGCGCTTCCGGAATATACAAAAATGTATTGCTCATTCCGTCATATGCTGCAAAATTAATTGTTATACTATTTTTGGTATCTGCGTATGCACAAACTGTAAACAAAGACGCAAGCATAGCAAAAATAACAATAATAAATAAGAATTTTTTTAATTTCATCACTTTTTTACTCCTAAAACATAAATTTCTTTTTTGCTTTTTTAAAAATAAAAACTTCACCCCCGTTTTTACCGGGGCAAAAAAGAAAAAGCCACGGCAATTTTTATACGAAAAAAATTACCACAGCTGAGTTTTTCTGTGATGAATCACAATTTGTCCGAGAAATAAAAACTCAGAACAAAAACATTATCTCTATACAAAAAATGTACTTACAAGATAATATCAAAGCAGGTCTTGTGACTCGCGTTATATAGGATTTAAAAAAATCCTGCATTCTTATACTCTGCCTTCTCAGTTTCCCAATGACCGGCTTTCACCGACGAGCATAAAAACCTTCAACGCATACAC
>CAZHZL010000007.1:0-59828 GCA_964537245.1 uncultured Oscillospiraceae bacterium | reverse complement strand
ACATGTGTTGCTGTAAAAGCTCCGGGCTTTGGTGACAGAAGAAAAGAAATGCTCAGAGATATCGCTATTTTAACAGGCGGTGAAGTTATTTCTGATGAGCTTGGTCTTGACCTTAAGGAAACAACAATCGACCAGCTTGGTAAAGCAAAACAGATTAAGGTACAGAAGGAAAACACAATTATTGTTGACGGAGCAGGCGACAGCGAAGCAATAAAGGCAAGAGTATCACAGATTAAAGGTCAGATAGAAGAAACAACATCTGAATTTGATAAAGAAAAGCTTCAGGAAAGACTTGCAAAACTCGCAGGTGGTGTTGCTGTAATCAGAGTTGGTGCTGCAACTGAAACTGAAATGAAGGAAAAGAAACTCAGAATAGAAGACGCACTTGCTGCAACAAAAGCTGCAGTTGAAGAGGGAATCGTTGCAGGCGGCGGTACAGCATACCTCAACGCACTTCCTGTTGTTAAAGAGCTTCTTAACAAATATGAAGGCGATGAAAAAACAGGTATTATGATTGTTCTCAAAGCGTTGGAAGAGCCTGTAAGACAGATTGCTAAAAACGCAGGACTTGAAGGCTCTGTAATAGTTGATAAAATCTTGAACAGTGAGAAAAATATTGGTTTTGACGCATATAACGAAGTATACTGCAATATGCTCGAAACAGGTATTGTTGATCCGACAAAGGTTACAAGAAGCGCGCTTCAGAACGCGTCATCTGTTGCTGCAATGGTACTCACAACAGAAAGCTTAGTAGCTGATATAAAAGAGCCTGAACCGGCTGCTCCTGCAAATCCGGGAATGGGCGGCATGGGCGGAATGTACTAAAATTTTGCCTTAAAAAGTATTAATACCTGCGGTGAATTTTTTTACCGCAGGTGTTTTTTATTGTGAATACAACAAGGTTCTCCGAAATACTCGCAATTTTAATTGCGTTAGTATTTCGTGAGGTTCTTATAATATTTCAAAAAATAAAATATTTTTAGAAAAAAGTATTGACAAATTTAAAAAAGTGTGATAAAATATTATTCGTTGTGACGAGGCGTAGCTCAGTTTGGTAGAGTGCTTGGTTTGGGACCAAGATGCCGCAGGTTCAAGTCCTGTCGCCTCGACCAACGAAGAAACCGCTATATCAATGGGTTTTTCCATAATATAGCGGTTTTTTTAATGCTTTTTCAAGACTTTCTTGTATACTCTTTTTCGCGGTTTAGAATAATTTTTTCTTCAAAATATGACACGGAAGTATGACACAAAAAACGCTTTATTTTACACATAACAGATACTTGCATTTTCCTGATATACCTCCGTTATATGTAACTCTGTTCCCTAAGAGAAACACATCTATTGAAGCACTGTATGCTGTTTCTGCAGTAATCATATCTGCGACATCGAGCTCAGGATAACCTCTGTTTTCTACTCCATCGTATTCGTTCCTGAGCTGTAATATCTCAGTCAAATATTCTATAACAGTATTTGCTTGCGCTTCAGAAGATACAAAAATATTTTCAAGGTTACAATCTTCACCGACTATATCAGAAGCGCGTTCAATTGTCGTTTCTGTAACTTCCGTTGTCCAGTTTTTTATCTTTATATAAATAGAAAAATCATCGCCGTAACTCGAAGTCGTACTTAATGTAAGTCTAAATGTTGTTGCCCCTGTTCTTTCAAATATACAACTTAGCGCATCACTTTGAAGGTCACTATATTTTATTGTAGATGTTTTTGCTTCATAATCCGAAGAAGAGAATACTGCATATTCATATAAAACTGATTTTGAATTATAACCATAAAAGCAGATTTCCGCAAATTCTCCTACATCTATTTCAAGTATTGTTGGAGAATAACCGGAAGATATATACATACTCACACTATAGCCATACGATGGATATTGTTCGCTAACTGCTGTACTGCTCAAAAGTGTAAAAGGTGTCAGTAAAGCCTCGTATTCTTCTGAAGCAACTGGTTGCGAATGCATAAAACGAAAATTTTTCAAAATTGGGTATCGTGTTATTGAAGGCGGATTTGAAATTTTTTCATACCCTAAATGAAAATCTACAGGCTCTGTTGAAATAGTCAAGAAAACAACATTTCCGCTTCTGTCAATAAAGAGTTGACGTGTTGAAGCCTGTGCCAAAAGTTGAAATGCTTCATTCACAACATATGTTTGACCTTCTTCGAAGCAGCCGTTTAAAGAATATTTTTTCAGTTCTTCCGGGACAATTACAGTAAACCATTCATTTTTCAAAAATTCATTATTTGCTTTAGCATATTCAAAAATACTGTTAGCAGCTTCATAATATGTAGAGCCGTTAACGGTACTTATATCTATTTCGTTTGTCAAAAAATAGATTAAGCTTTTAGCCGTTATTGTTATAATCGGTATATAGTTTGAAATATCCCACTCATTTTGCCCGGTTGTGATATATGTTCCGCATTTTATCCATTCTACACTGTTATCTTCTAATGTATATCCAAAATAAAAACAGCAAGGGAGTTGTCTCTCAATAGCTCTCCAATCACCTTCGCTCAGCTCAGGGTTATACCTTTTTTCAACATCTGCAAATCTGAAGGTAAAATCTGCAGTTGGTAATTTTGAATTGATTAAATCCACTTCAGTATCCCATGTTGCTTCAATTATATTGTTATCTCTCCCTGCAACAGATGTGTCAATTTCAAAAATACAATTCCCGGACTGTGTAGCAGCATTGAAGTCATCATAAATATTAATTTTCACATGACTTGGTTTTCTGAGCAGCTTTTCGCTTGCTTCTTTGCCTAAAACAGATAAGTTATACAATAGCTTCTACCTCCGTCACTTCCTGCATTGTATCAGTCACAGTACAACTGCAAGAACTGTATGTAATTATTTTGTTTTCTTCATCATACAGATAGGGGACTTCTTTTATATCTTCAAACATAACCGCAAGTTTTAAATATTTTGATGTTTCTGTATCAAAAAAAGTTATAGTTCCGAATACTTTTGACAGTTCAGCGAGAATCGTTTCCCATTCTTCCCGTTTAAGATATAACCATTCCAAATTTTGAAAAACAATTGTTTTTCTGTTAATTTGCTGTGCTATTATCTGTCCTGTTGCATTGGTCATTTTCTTTATTTGCGGTATACGGTTTATAAGAAGTCCTCTGACGGGCGCAGGAACAACAATATCATTAATTTTAATAACATTCATCTTGCAAATGCCCCCATTCCTTCAAACTGATATCCGCGTTCACGCTTTACTTTATTTTGATTTTTATAAATAGTCTTACCGTCAAGCTGTGTAATATTATTAATCACAACTGCTTCCGAAGTGTCAGTTTTTTTGTTTGAAACACCTAAGTCATGTAACGCTTCCTTAACCGTATCATATATAACGCTTTTTGGTGAAATAACCTCCGGATTTGAATAACTATCTGCATATTCGCCTATAAGACCAATAGTTGGTCTTGTAATAACGCCGCCTGTTGCATAACCGGTTAAACCATAGCTTGAAGAGTTGTTAGTCCAATCAATTCCTAATCCCTCAAGTTCAGTCTTACTTCTCATAGCGCCTCTGTAATTTATATATTCCTGGTCGGCAATCATTGCTGCCGAAGTTTCGTTCATGGTCGACAAATTGCTTGATTGTTGCGCATATAGCAAACCTCCTGTTGCTAGGCCTCCAACCCCCAAAGCTACACCTGCAATATTGCCTAAAGACGCATTAAACGCAATCATAGCTGTTGTTGCTACCAAAGCTGCTGCTGCAATTCCACCTAACACCGCTATAATTTTATCGCCACCTGATGTATCGTCCCAAGTAGATACAAGAGCAGTTACAGCAAAGGTAATTCCTCCAATAGCTGCAGCAGTACTCAATGCCTGCCCTCTTGTAGATGAAAGAACAGCATTCACTTTCGTTCCCATCGAGTTAAATGAACTTGACAATATTTCAGCTGTTGAAAATCCTAAGCTTCTTAAATTGATAAAATCAGAAACAGTTTGCGTAACACCGCTTGAGATTGACATAAATACAGGGGTGAGCTTCATCGCGCCAAAGCCAACACCAAGACTGATAACGCTGTTTGTTATTGCATCAAATCCTGATGAAACAACATTACTGTTTGTTACCGCCCATGTAGAAAGCTCAGTTAATTTTTCCAATGTTGGTGTTATAGTAGTAATAGCTTTTTCACCAAAAATCCCTAACAATGAATTCCAGTTTTCTTTCAGCACTCTTGTCTGATTTGAAAATGAATCAGATGTTCTTGCGAAGTCGCCTTGCACAGTCTTCAAGCTCTGAAGAACAAAGTTATATCTAAGACTTACTTGTTCAGCCTGTGTCAAATCTGATACATTTTGCCGAATCCCCTGTGACATCGCATACTGTTGTAAATTTGCCTGGGTCATTACAACACCGTATTGTTTAAGTGCTTCAGTTTCTCCGGTGAATATGCTTCTTAATGCATTTGAAGCAACCTGCTGCTCGACATTATAGAATGATGCCATATCTGCAGAAAGCTTTGTTAGCGCAATAGACATATTTGCTGATTCCTGTTGTGCCATTCCAAGACCGTTTGCCATTGCCATATAAGTTGAAGCAGTTTGCTTTGCGCTCAGCTCAGAAATACCAAACTGTGTTACAGATGTTTGTGCAAAATCTTCAACCATATATGACATATCACCAAAAGACTGCGTGACAACATTTTCAACCTCTGTTAAAGAGCTTGCCAGTTGAACACCTTGATTTATTAAGCTTCCGACCTCTTGTGTTATCTTAGCAAACGATACGGCAGCAAAAATTTTTTTCACTGCACTACCAACTTCTGTGCTTGTTTTTTCAAATTCTTTAAGTTTGTTTTCAGCTTTATCTGTTTCGCTGATTACGCTTGCGCTATTACCTTTTATTTGAACTTCAAGCACTTCTGTTGTGCTTGTGTTATTTGACATGCGCTATCACCTCACTTTTTTTCGCAACGCTTAACCACGAGCTTTTTATTTTTTCTGTTTTCATTTCTTCAAACAAATCAGGAAAAAATTCACATATTTCCGGAAACTCGTCAGCTCTGATTCCAACTCTTATCATATCAGCAAGTCTATAATACTTTATAAGCTCATTTTTAAGATTTTCTTCATATTTTTTATTAAAGCTTTTGATATAGGAATTTATTTCCCATAATGTCATATTATAGAATTCTGCATGACGAATCCCAACAGCTACGGCATCGGGATAAATTTTTTTTATTAATTCACTAAAAGTAGAGGGAGAGGCTTGTTTCTCTCCCTCTATGCGTTTTTTTCGTTTTCCTCGTCTCTTGAAAGCAGTCCGCACTCTTCAAATACACGCTTGTATACTTTTATAATATCAACAAAAGAGTTTCCATCTTCGATGAAGTCTTCGTAGACTTCAACTGTTCGCTTCGTTTCATCTGTAAACGGTTGCAAGGAATAATGCAAAATATTAATAACATCGGTCACTTTAGGGATGATGCCTCTGTTAAAAGAGTTTAAGATTTCAAGCGGATTTTTCCCCAAAACCGCCTCAAGCGTTATCAGATTTGCAACTGTAAGCTTTAATACATAAGATTTGTTTTTTCCTTTTAAAACTACCTGCATTCAATTATTCCTCCGTTTCTTCTTCGTTATTGGCAACAGCAGCTGCAGCTGTACTTGGGTCTTCTGCAGTAATTTCGGACTGGAATGCTGTTTTCATTTTAAATTTTATTGCTTCGTTTGGTTTTGCTGCTGATATTGTTTTTGTAACAACAGCAATAAAGTAAACTGCTTCGCCATCGGGGAATGTAAGCTTAAAATACACCTGTTCCTCAGAAGCTTCGTACCCTTTGATGATTTTATAGTCTGAATCGGTTTCATCATTGTCATATAAAAATTCAAATTCAACATCGCTTCCGTAATCCGGGAGTCCCGGCTCATATCTTGTAAACCTGTCCTTCAAAGTGGTTATATCAATATTTTTAGCCTTATTACCAAGTTCGGGTATTGAAATGAGATTGTTAAATTCTTTATATTCTGCACCATCTTTTGATTTGTGTGCAAGCTTTATTTCTTTTGTAAGCATTTTTTAGTTACTCCTCTCTTTTGTATATAGTTCGTATGTTCTTGCTGAACGGTGAAGATTTAAGTAGTTCTGATTTGTCACATTGGTACGAACAAAACCTAATGAAGACATAATTTTATCGGTTTTTTTAATTTTTTCATTGGAAGCTTTTTTATTTGTTTCCCAGACTTCAATTTCATAAGCTATTGTACAATACTTTACTGTTTTACCAAAAGCGTTACTGTCCTGAGTATCATTGACAATTTTATATGTATTGTAAGGCGGTTTGTTATTTGTATCAACCTGTGAAGCTTCAATAAGCACCATACCATTTTTTTTAAATTCTGTAACAATAGCCTCATTTATTTCTGTCATTTTACCGCCTCCCTATATGCTTTTTTTATAACATTTTTCACAGCCTCTCTTTTTTTATCAAGAGCATTTAAAAGAAACTGAGTAGGTTTACGACCGCTTGACGATTTTGTTTGCCCTGTGCGTGGGTCTTTCCAAAACCATGGGACTTCTTTTCGACCGTCACCATTTATCGCTTCAAGACCTGTACCCTGGTGCATCCAAATCGCAAATAAAGAGTTGATACCAACCTTCCCGACACACCCGGAAGGATAAGAACGAACATTGTGCGTTATCATAGCTTTAACCATCGCAACTTCAGAAGGGTCATCTGCTTTCCATTCGGAAATATTTTCCCCTCTTGTAACATTCTTTTTCGCTTGGTCTTCAATAAGCAAGCAAGCTTTTGTAACACCTTCATTTAATACCTGCGCATTTTTTATTTTATCAAGCTTTGCTAAAATTCTGTCCATTCCTTTTATTTCAATTTTGCTTTCAGTCATGCTTATACCTCTTTCATCAGAAGCTGATAGCCGTTTGCAATTTTTGCAGACTGCATGACTTCATATTTTTTGTCTTCGGTAACAATCAGCATATTTTCGGTTACAGCTTCTTTAGTTATGCCTGTATAGTTTTTTTCAACAAACCGTGGGTCTGAAGGGTTATTCTGACTTGATATAAAAATTCTGATTTTTATATTTTCCTTTATAGTTTCGGTCTCAAGAGTGCGAACACCTTCATTGTCGTATTCGTTGACTTTTTTCTCTATGTTTGCTGTTATTGGTCTTATCATATAAACTTAACCTTTCTTATTGCTTTTAACTCTCTTAAGATGTCCTCAGGGTAGTCTGATGTATAGCTGAAGCTTGCAGCGTTGTAATTTTCAGCAGTCACACCTTCTTTGCCAAGCATATTGACTTTATATCTGACCATTTTTGTTATCAGTGAGCTGTATTCTGATACATCGTCGTTGTGACGAAGTCTTTTTACTTCATTGATAGCTTCTTCTATAAGTAGTTCTATCAGTTCATCGGAATATACACCGCTGATATCTTCAATCATTTTTTTGATTATATCCTTCATTTTACTTCACCTTTTGTTTAAGGGGTGCTAAAAAACACCCCTCTTTGATTATTCTTTTACAATTTTTATTGAACGGGTATCGTCTGAAAGAGCCATTACACCATATCTCGAATGTATATATGTTGTTTTTGCTTCTTCCGCTTCGCGCTTTTGTTCAACTTTATTTTTCTTCTTTACAAAAAGTGTTACTGCGTCTTTAGCAGTTATAAAGCTTGTTCCTGCTTCAACGAGGCTTGAGCAAACAACAGGACGACCGCAAATTGTACCAACCTGACCGGAATAAAGAATTTCACCCATATTGCTTTCAATAAAAAGTGAGTCTTTTCTTATTTCAGCTAACTGTGTTAATGAGATAACAAGAAATAAATCGTTTTCTTTTTCAAGTCCTAATGCCAAAAGCGCATCAACGACAGTCGTGTAAGAAAATGTTCCGGTATAAGTATGCTCATTGCTTATTTTGGAAAGTTCTTCAAAATATTCGCCTCTTATATTGTTTGCCATTGTTTTAGCTGCGCCTTTAGAAGCTACATCGGCAACATACGGGTCCTGAAGAACTTCTTCATCATATAAGTCGTAGGCCTGCTGATATCTTGAAACTACATACTCAACAGGTACAAAGCCCACTTTGCCGCGTACTGTATTTTTTGCGCCTTTAGCAAGCTTTTCAACCGTTCCAGTGTAGGTGTATTTGTTTACTACCTTTTTAAGACCGGCGCTTGTTTCGAGTGAATTATCTACTGTGTAAAGTGCGCCTACATCTAAGTAAGTATTTGTTAAATCCGTCATTCTGTTCTCAAGAACAAAATTTGAATATGTCTGAATATTATCTGCCATTTTTTATTTTTTCCTTTCTTTTATTCAACTAATTTTGTGTATAATTCCGGATTTTCTTCATAAAGCTTATTTTGCTCATAAAGAGACATCTTTTTAAATGCTTCTTTTGTTATAACTCCGGCGGCTGTAGATGTGTTTCCGGAATTTGGGATATTTGTTTTCAGTCTTTTTGTCACTTCCGAATTAACAATGTTTTTGAGCGTATTTTCAAAAAGCTTTAAGTTATCAAACATTGTATCGGAATCCTCTGAAACGATAAAGTCAGAAAGTTCTACCGGGATATTTCTCTTTGACATTTCAGCCTGCAGTGCAAGCTTATTATCTCTCATTACATTATCCCGTCTTAAGCTTGCGATTTCTTTTTTCATTGCTTCAAATTCTGCTTCTCTGCGTTCTTCTTCGGTCATTTGTTCAAAGCTTTTTTTGATTTGAGGATTACCTTCTTTTTTTGCCCTTTTTGCGATTGCAGATGTAACTCTTGCATCGGCATATTTCTGAGCAAATAACATTAATTCTTCTTTTGTGTAAGTTTCTTTGTCCTCTAAGCCTTCGATGTCTATTGTTGATGCGCCGGCACCGTCTCCGTTTCCAAAAAGCTGAAAGTTGATTGTTTTGAATTCTTTTTTCATTTGAGTATACTCCTTAAAAAAATATTTATGAGTTGTTTTTATAAAGCCTAACCCCTCAGATAAAAGGCTTTTTTCAAGTTGTTTATTTATATCGTCTAACCCCTTAAATAAAAGACAGTTTTTTATAAAATTATTTTTCTGATATTGCTGCAGGCGGAAGCTCGCCCGTCATATTCTCAAGCCATTTATAAATTGTTTCTTTTACCTTTTTTGGTAACCATATACCGCATAATGTAGCATTTTTTAATATTGATACTGTTTCATATGTAATAAATAAAATTGCAAAAAATTCGCATATCCCTATCTTCGCCATGCGTATCGAAGCAAGGAAGCTTTGCATTGCTTCGGGTGTAAGTGCAATTATGTTGATTTTAAGAAGCTCGTCCACGATGAGTAGTACGAACAGCGAAATCAGCATTGCAACTTTTCGAATAGCTCCGTCAATTCCCACGCAGGAATTAAATTTGTGTTCTTTAATTGCACGCAGGAAGCCGAGAACGGTATCAAATAAAATTGCAATTATAACAATTATTAAAATTATGTCGTTCCTTGCAAGTGTTAATATTTCATTCATAAATTTTTCCATATTTTCAAACTCCTCTCTCAATTAAATAATTTATAAATTTTCTTGCGAGCCAATATGTATTTATATCTTCTTCAAGCTTTTCAAGCCATAAGGCTTTATCTGTCAGCAATCCTCTGAGTGAAAGCTCCCAGACGATATCGTTTACAGATGTAAGCTCCTTTACTTCTGTTATCCTTTTAATATCAAAGTACTTACCAGGGCAAGCCGTAACATTCCAGTCCTTATGACAGCCTATATTTTTTATACCAGGTATTTTTTCTTTTATATAGTAAACAAGCTCCCTTGCTGATTCATACTGTTCATTAGTTGGAATCTGTATTTCAAAGTCACCCTGTAAGCCGATTGAAATAATATGGCTGTTATGGTTTGAAACTCCTGCACCTTTATTAAGTCCTCTACCCTCATAAACTGTGCCGTCAAATGCTATCCAATAGTTATATCCTATTGCATCCCATCCGTTTGTATATATGTGATATTTTTCAACATCTTTTACATTCCATGTGCTGTGTGCCATGTGATGAAACGCTATGGAATCTACATTTTTTAATGTGAGTGGTATAAGAGCCTTTTTTATAATTTGATTTGGTATTTTTTTAATTTCCATTCAGTTCACTCTCCAGTCTGTTTATTTCTTCACGCCATTCTTTACGCTGTTTTATTATTTCCGAATATTCTTCAGCTGTTGCTGAGCCTTCTGCGATTTTGATTATCGCATAATCAGTATCAGTAAGGTTTTGTTTGAGCTCAGCAATTTTCATTTGTTTAAATTCTTTTGTTTTTTCAAAAGCTTCCTGTTCAGCTTTCTTCTGTTGAATTTCTTCTTGTGTTAATTCTATGTATTTTCCGTTTATGTATTTTTTCATTCTACTATATACCCCCATAAATGTGCAACGCATCCAATTGGAAAAAATTTTTCACTATCATTAAGTTTAAACGATATTCGCTCAATATATTGTCCAATTTCTAAAATGTTTTTTTGTGGATTTGCATATATCGTTGATGATTGTGCTGAATCTTGACAATAGTGTGCTTGATGACTCCAATTATTATTCCCCATATATTCAACTAAAAAATCACAAGTTGTATTAGTAGTATTTGTTGTTGTTCCTAATCTGCAAGATACATCTTTTCCGTTTTCTCCATATGCATGAAAATAAGCTGCACCTGCATTTCCGTTTGCGTTTGGTGCCATTTTTACAGTCATCCTAAGAGCAGTACATTTTTTCATTAAGCTATATTCTTCTGCTGTTATTGCAATCTCCTCAACTTCTTCAGTTGTAGCTTCTAACTGACATATCTTCTCCCAGTGTCCGATTGCATTATACACCCCTCCGCTTGTTATTAAGTTTTCGCTGTCTTTGGTCGGGGCGGTGTCAACATTGTTTTTATTAACATAAGTGTCAGTAATCATATTTCCGTCTTTATCAAATGTAGCATACATTGCTTTTCTTGCATTAAAGGATAAGAGAATTATCCAGTTATCTGCCATTTCAAAGTATGTTCCACTCGTGTGTGCAGTTACGCATTTATACAAATATAAGTCGTTATCTATGCAATAGTTTACAATAGTCCCAGCTTCATAGTATGTATTCGACTGCCATATCTGCACCGTATCTTCTTTTTCTGCGAAATTGTAATTGATTATTGATAAATCACCAAGCTGTGTTCCGATTCTAACAACAACATTTTGTCCATTTAAAACTCTGCTGAAATAAATAGCGTCGTATTGAACCCGCAATAAGTCGAAGTATTCACCAGCACCGTTAAACAGTAATTTTACTGTTTTTCCCTCATCATATGCAGCTTTTATTTCTGAATATATTTTGTCACAGCTTATTACTGTTTTTCCGTCGTCTGTATTCAGTGTTACGATGAAGTCTTCCTCCGGGGCAACTGCACTTTCCCAATCAGTAAAGCTTACCGTTTCATCTACATCAGAATTAACCGTTACCGTTCTTTTAAATATACCTGTATCTGATAACTTCAACTGAACATATTCGCTTGAGCCTGCTCCACTAAGACCGCCAACTGTATATTTTTCAGCTTTATTAAATATGTAAAACTGTTTATAGGTTGTTTCTCCTGTAGTTGGTGTAATAACAATACTGCCGCCTAAGCCGCTCTCAGATGAAACGGTGTTATCAATTTTCATTTTAACATGAAAGACTTTATAATTGGTTTTTACAAGCGCTGCAATTTCTTCTTCACTTTCAACTGCAACACTTTGCAGGGTGTTATTCAATGTTTCTGTTGTTATTGTATCAAGTATGGATTTGTTTGCGTGGGTGTGAGCTTGCGTAAGTACATTCATTCTTCCTGTTATTGCTTTTCCTTTTTGGAGGCTTCCGATTATTTCCATTATTCGCTTACCTCCTCACCAACTGTAAAAACGCTTGGAGGGATAACAGTATAAACTGCACCTTCAGATGTTGTGAGCTGTACATCATATTTGTATTTACCAAACGATAACGAAGCTGTGTCAGATGGAACAAATTTAAAAATATTTGTTCCGTCAGTATATTTTTTCAGTGCATATGTTTTATCATTCAAGTCTTTTTTCATGGAAAATGTTAAAAAGTCTCCTGGTTGCATTTCATAAACTGTTCCGTCATCATCAACGAGTGACACTTCTATTTCTGCAGTATCACCTCTTGTCAGTGTTATGTTATTTGTGGTTTTTTCTATCAAAAACATTTTGTAACTCCTTTTTCTTAATCTATAACAGGGCTTACCGTACATCTGCAGCGTGGATGCTGAATAACTTGTATTTTACCTGAAGTAAAATCAATTATAGAAAAAATCTTTCCGTCAAGTGCCTTACATTCGTCACAGATAGCACTGTCGTTTTCAGCAAGCCATTCAACCTTTTTCACACCTTCGCTTTTATATGTATCAATCTGCGCTGTGTTTATAGTATGCATAAGCTCTGTTCTAACTAACCTGTCAGCAACATTGTAAGCTTTATTGAAGTCCCTCATAACTTCTTTTACTATTTCATTTTTTGTGCTGAGACCTCCAAGCAGCATATCTGCAACAGTATTTTCAATGCTTTTTGCAAGCACTTTTGTGTTTCCCCATATTCTGTTGGAATAATGAACACCGCTCCATTTCTTTTTCAAACACGCTTTTAACATTTTTTTGTTTTGTAATTCAAATGTTTTATCGCGCTTAAGCAGATACATAACATTCTGAAACTCTTTCATATATGCTTCTGTAAGCGTTTTTTCAACATGGTTATTCAATCTGTCTGTGATTACACCTGTTTCAGTTCTTATATTTGCTTTTAAGTGTCTGAACTGTGAATACTGATAAAGCTCTGTCCTGGTAAGCTTCTCACCGTTTCTTACCTTTAAAAACAATATCTCTATATCTTTTTTTAAAGATTTATAGCTTTTTCGATAAATTTTTCTTAGCTCTCTTTCCGAAAACAATTCATCAAACACTTCATCGGTGCGTTGCTGCCAGTAAGCCTTATTCATCGTCATCATCTATTCCTTTGTTAAACTGTGTATAGTCAGGATTTTCTTTTTTTAATTTTTCATATTCTTCTGTCGGATTTTTAATAAACGGTAACTGTTTTATAAGTGTTTCAATCGGGAGGATATCTCTGAGTAAGTTTATTATTTCCGCAGTCTCTTTAATATTTTTTGCAAGGTTTCTTGTGAACTTATATCTTATATCGTTTTCATATTTTCCGCCTTTCAAATTGAGTATGCAAATTATTAAATCATATCTCTGATTTAAACCATCTTCATACATTCTTTGAGTGTTTGCAACTCTATTTTCCATACATTGAAATTTATAAATCAAAGCTTCCCCTGAGGTATTTCCCATACTCTCAGCCTGTAAGTCTACCGTTGAAGAAACAGAATAAATATCATTGTATACTCTTGTTTTAAAATTCTCAGCTGCTGTTCCGTTGTCTGACTTTGTTAAAAATGCACCTTTGCCTAATATTATTCGACTGTCGCGCATTTTTTTAGCTTCTTTCAAATCCATATCCCCGTCTTCGAACATAAGATATGCGTCTGCAAAATAATCAAAATCGTCAAGCGTTAAACTCTGATGTTTGTTATATGCATCCTGTAAAGAAATAATATCCTCATAGTCTCCCATTTTATATTCATTGTTGATAAATTCTATAACAGGAACTTTTCCAAAATCATGACTGTCTTCGGAAATTAATTCTAAAGCCGTACTGCAGCCATAGCATTTATACTTAATTATCTTTTCATTATCATATATTTCGATGTACCTTATAACATCGTCAGTTTCCATATCCTCAACATCATAAAAGCGTATAACACACTTTAAAGTCTTGTCGATATCAGTATTGTATATCGGTATCATTTCTAATGGACTGATTGCTTTATACCTTATTTCTTTATGCTCATCTAGCCATACAATTTCAAACGATTTCCCAAAAATAGAAAGGTTTCTTGCATGATTCATATTTACGGTATCGTCTGCATTATAGTCTGTTATTTTTTCAATTTCTTTTTTTAAATCAGTGTTTTCGGTTTCGTAAGCAACATTGATACCCATAAAAAAGCCGGAAGTTGTGTTTGTTATAATTTTACAAAAATTTGTAGTAAGCTTATGATTCGGTTTATATTCTGAACTTACTTTTTTATATTTTATATCATGGTCACCTTTGTAATATCTTTCGAGCTTAGAAAGTCTCATATATTCCGTAGTTTCAAATTTTGATATAATGCTTATAATATCCATTTTTTATACCTTTCTACAATCCTAGTATTGCTTTATCAAATGTTTTCGCTGTTCTCTTTGTATATATGTCTGAGTATGCATATCTTACTCCGTCAATACCGTGTGAATGTTCATGCGTTGTTTCGTCTGTATATTCGCCTGTTTTCTTATCTTTTATGTAGCTGAAGTTTTCTAAGTTATCTATCAAATTAACACAACGCGGATGCACGACAAGCTTATTGCTTCTTAAAAACAGCAGTCCTGCTCCAACGCTATCCTTTGGTTTATCTGCTCCGGTTGCATTTACGCCGTTCCTTTTTAGCATTTTTATAACCGAAGGATGCGCTGAATCTATTCTGATGAGTGACCGTCCTAACTCAATACAGTCTGTACCTCTCAGAATATCATCTTCTGTACAGCCACACTCATAAAATTCTCTTGACACATATATTGTTTTATTTTCTTTATCATAAAATGTTTTATATAGTGCGGTCGGGTCTGTATGCCCGATGTCACCGCCGTTTCTGTTTTCAAATTTCTTTGCTATCTCTTTTTCATCAAAATCAACCTTCTCCCAGTTCGTTATAACGAGCTTATCTGTTGTACAAAATTCTCCTAAAGTATAAATTCTGTAATACACATAATTTGTATTTATCATGTCTTCAACAGTTTTTATATAAGCTTCCGAAAGTCTGTTATTGTCCTTATATGTAGTTTTTAAAATAACTGTTGTATTTGTGTCAACCGTTATTTCCGGTGCAAACCATTTCTTATATACCCAGTTTGATTTGCTTACAGGATTAAATGAAAAAAACATTTGTGGATTTTCTATTTTTCGTCTTAATCTCAAGTCAAGCTGTGTAAAGTCGTCTTCATAAAGCTCTGTCGGCTCTTCACACCATATATCTGTTACATCGTCAATAGATTTTATCTTTTCATTATCGTCTAAGCCTCTAAATAAAAATACACTACCGTTTGGAAGTTCAATTTCCTTTGATGATTTGTTTATATTGCAATATATCTTTATCTGAAATAAACTGAGCTGCTTTAGCATTAATGAAAAAACGCTGTCCTTTAAAGTGTTTGCAACCTTTCTTATAACAAGTATTTTTCGTTTGCTTCTTAATGCCTTAACAAGAAGCTTCTGCGCTACAAAATAGCTTTTTCCGCTTCCTGCTCCGCCATAGTATACTTCATATCTGTGCGAATAATCATTGACATACGGTCTGTATACCTTTAAAAATATACGCTTGTCTATATTAATATTTATTGCCATTTTTATTCTTCGTCCCCATCGTCTTCATCTGCATTGATAGTTACAGTTATTCCGATGTTTGCGTTTCCGCTGTTCTTATCTTTTTTAATAGCCTCATAAAGTGATACAGAAGCTTTATGTCTGTCGCTGTATGACAGTCCGTTGGGAACTGCAGCTTCACCATCAAAGAAGCTCAACTGTTTTGTTTCAGATGATAAATAATCTTTATATGGTAATGCTGAAGGGTTTTCTAAAACGCCTCTCATTGACTGCGTCCAGAATTCAAGTATTTCCTTTTCATCTGCTATACTGCTGTCAAACACTTTTTCGTTACGCTCTTTGATAAGCTTTCTTATCAGTCTTTTTATTCCAACCTTTTCCATCAGTAAATAAGACTTGGATTTAGCATAGTTCTTTGAATAGCCTGCTTTAAGTGCTGCCTGATATATATTAAATCCGTTGGATACATATTCTACGCAAAATACCATCTCTTTTGCGTTTACAAGCTCTGTAAAAGGATTTAATGTATTATTTGTATTTTCATTTTCGTTCAAGTCTTATCACCTCACTATATATCTAGCGTATCAAAATTTTTTTTCAACCGACAACCCTTTTTAAGAAAATATTTTATTTTTGTAACAATGCACAAATCGCAATACTCTAATTTATTGAAATTTCACAGCAAATTCTGACTTTTACATACAATGTATACAAACTTGTAACAAGGATTGTTACCTGTGTTTTCAAGGCTTCTGTGCATTTTGTATACAATGTCTACAAAATTTTATAGAGATTAAAAAATTTTTATAAAAATGAAAATACTTTTGCTTTTTTGAAAGTTTGTATTTTTTTGTATACTTTGTATACATTTATAAAAACAATCAGTTTTTTCAAGGTTTTTGATGTATACAAACTTGTATACAAAGTGTATACAATGTTGACAAGCTTGTGTACAAACCAAAAAAATAAAGCCTCCTAAAAAGGAAGCTCATTTTCGTCTATCGGTTCTAATTTTCTTCTGTTCCATACACGCTGATGTCCATATTGACCAAAACGCTGCGGTATTTTATTTCTTTCCCATCGTGGTATCCTGTCGAGGATTTGACCCAGCTCTGCGCTGTCCTTCTTTGATGGTTTAGAATAATACTCATTAAAGCAATTTTGCCATATATCAAGCACACAAGTGGTATATTTGTCCTTTAAATATTCGGTAATAAGTCCGATTCTGTAGTCCTCTTCGGTTGCTGTAGACTGAGCTTCTCTTATTGTTTCGAGCAGTTCTTTTTTTGGATAAGGTGGAAGAACTCCACTCTTAAACCTCTCGCGAGCCTCAGCCCAGCATTTTTTGATATAGTCCTGTATAAATTCTTTGTTTTCATACAATTCATATCCGTTCTGATTTACTTTAACCGGAAAAAATCTTCTGTTTCCTGTTATGTCTGTCAAAAATTGTTCTTTATTGGTTGTACCAATGAAAATACATTGTCTTTTATGGTCGGTTACTCTTTTATCAAAAGGCATTCTGTAACGGTCGTTTTTTCTTGAAATATACGCTTTTATAGCTTCAACTTCTTTGGCTTTGGTAAGTGCAAGAAGCTCTCCAAGCTCACATATCCATGCGCCTTCAATTGCTTCCATACCTTTTTGACCTTCAATATCTGAGACCTCTGTATAATATTCTTCATTCATTGCAAGCCATTCAACTATGGTACTTTTACCTTCACCTTGTTTTGTACCTATAAGCACCGGTACGCAGTCAAACTTGCAGCCGTTGTTATAAGCTCTGTTTATACCGCCTGCAAATATAAGCCGGGAAACTTCTCTGACATACGGTGTGTCTTCACATTTTAAGCAGTCTGTTAGAAAATGGTCTACTCTACATTCATAGTCCCATTCAGGCAGCTTTTCTATCATCTCAATAATAGGGTGATACTCTTTATTTGAAAAATTAATTCTGAGTGCATCCTCAAATTTTTGCGCATGGTGAAGATTGTATTTTTGTTCTATGTAATTTCTTGCTTTCGCATCGTCTGAATCTATCCACCGTTCATTTTTTCCTTCTACCGTATGTTCGGGAGAGTATGTAAGCTTATTAAATCTTAAGCTTGCAAAATAGATGTCATTTTCAATAATAGTAAGAAAATTTTCAATTGTTTTTAAAGGATTATAGTATTTGTCTCTTGAGATTTCAACACAGTATTCGTTATCAAAAGCTTGTCTGCGCTTATTATCGTTCATTTCGCTTTCGATTTTTGAATATGCTTTGATAACTGCTCTGAGTTCCTTTTCAACCTTAAGTTCCTTCGCCCGGACTGTAAGAAGTCCTATAAGTCTTGAGCGCTCGACTTCATCTGCTACAGAATATATTTCTTCAATTATTTCTTTTGAAAATACTTCCTTTGCTGTCAGCTCAGATATCTTTTTATCCACTTTGTTTCACCTCGCTCATGAATTGATTATATGTTTTGCTGTCCTTTAAAAAATTTCTATATATTTTTTTAAGCCTTTTTTCGACATCAAAATCAATTTCCTTTTCTTGATACTCATCTAAGTACATATCAATGATACTTATATATTCACTTGCATTTTGTTGTTTTACAAGCCATCTTCTGAAGTCACATAAACGGTTATATGCATATCTGTTGTATTCTTCTTTTTCGCGCTGTTGTTCAGCAGCTTCTTTTTTTGCTGACGCTTCATTTTTTCTTTTTCGGTATTCTTCCGGACTTATTTTTTTATTTGTAAGTCCTAAATTAAAATCACTGTTAAGCTGATGAAGAGCTTCCTTAAATGATATATTATAATACATCATAGTAAAAGTAATGACATCGCCGCCTGCTCCGCACCCGAAACAATGATATTTTTTATTATCTTTATACACACTGAAAGAAGGCGTTTTCTCATTATGAAAAGGACAACACGCAAATTTGTTATTATTAAGCTTTATATTATGCAGTTCAAGCACATCTGACATCGCTACACGATTTTTAATTTCTTCAGCTATGTTTAACATTTTACATTCCTTATAAGTTCTTTTATTATGCGCCTGAGCTCACTGTACTGTCCGTAGGTTATTCCGAAGCTTTTAGCGTGCTTTACAGCTTTTATAATTTTTTCATTACCATCTAAAGACGAGCTTTTCACTGTTTTGCTGCAATGCTTGCATAATTTTGTTTTTGAATTTGCGCTTACAATCTCGATTCCACATCTCCGACAAAAATGCATTTTAGTCTTACCGCCTTTCTTCATTTCTGTAATTCCTCCAAGTTTTCCTGTACTACTTCCAACACATCAACTATAAGCTTATTTCGGTTAAGCTTTTGTTCTTCTGCTATTTTAGAAACTAAAAAAAAATTAAGCCATATAAGCTCTGCTAAAACATCAATATAGTCGCCTTCATATTCTATCTGCGCTGCTTCCGGCTCTGCCTTGTTTATGTAACTTTCAATCATTTTTAACTCTCCTTTTTATATCGCTCCTGCTTCTTCAAAAACCTTATGTATTTTGGTCCATTGAAATGCGAACCAATCTACTGTCGTTTCATCGTGTCCGAACTTATTTGCATGTTCAAAATTTTCATGCAAACCGCTTTCATACAAAAACGCATGAATGATTTCATGTCTTAAAAGCTTTTTTCTGTAAACAGTAAAGTCATCGACCGTATGCTCAGGCTTCTTTTTAGTGATACATATTGTTTTTGATGTACTGTCACAATAACCGTCACAATTTTTCAAAAACTGTTCTTCTTCAACTGAACATTCCTTTACTGTATAAACCGTACCTAAAATATTAAGTTTCATTTGTTACCTCTTTCTGTTCCTTCAATCATTTTTTCTAAAAGGTTGTCAATACCGAAAAACACATCATCATAAGAAAAGCCAATATTTTTATATTTATCTGTAATGACAGTCCATTTTTGCACCGCAACCATGACAGTAATTAAACCCACTGATACCGTTAGCAGCAAATATTGTGTTGCTGCATATTGAGCATTCATACATATTTCTTTTCTTCAGCCACTTACCGTGCTTCACTTCCTCAACATCTGCTGTACGGTTTTCACGAATATAATTTTGCAGTTTCCCTTTTGAAATGTGTGTCTGCTCATCTACATACCGAATCAACTTATCCGCCTCAATATATCTTGCCATTATTCTCCACCTCCTTTCAATGCCTGTTCTGCTTCTTCTCTTGTGAGGAATATTGTTTTTCCAAAACTTCGTAATGAAGGCGTGTAATATTTTGACCAATTCCCCAAATATTCTTGATGATGTGGTCTTAACCGAACATAATTTTTTCTTCGTGTATAGTGTATTCCCTCAACTGAACATCTTTCTATTATTCCATTAACGATTAAATAAACATCTTCATATACCTTACAAGGCGGCACAATTACACCTTTTTCAAGAAGATAGTCGGATATTATACTTGCTGTTGTGTACCTCTTTCCGCACCTTCTACCTTGTATTTGTAAATATACTTTCTGAGGTGGCATATTCAAAAGTAACTCAATCAATCTATCACGCATCAGAGCCACATCCTTTCTCTGTTGGGTGGGCTTGCAAATATTGTAATGCCTTGACATACCATTGATTATTTATATCAGTATCGGTTATGTCTTTAAGGTCATTTTCACTTTCAATTCTGCTCCACCAACTTTCATAGCCATATATGATTTTATTAAGGTCAAAAACATATATTGCAGGATTGCACATCATACCAACATTTAATTCTTCGTCTTTGATATTGTATGTTACATACGGACTTGTTGGCAATTCTCCGAGAAACAAGCCTAAATAAGTTTTGTTTTCATATTCTTCGCCACAAGGTCTTACTTTTGCATAACCGCCAATTTCATATAGACTAAAAGGTTCGCTATAATTTATTTTGTTTACCTTTATTGGATATTCAATACGTTTCATTTCCACTCATCTTCCTTTTCTCAAGCAGCTCCGGGTTATCATGTATATTTCCGATAACAGTAATGCGTAATCCATATTGGAAGAAGAATTTTCTTCCGATTGCAGTTCTCTGGTCAAGGCTATCATCAGCATACTTGAATATTTTCATACAGAAGCAGCCATCTTCAAATATAACTTTTGCTATCTCAGACGGATGACCTTTTAAGCCACCGTACTGAATTTCATAATCAATCCGCACTATATCGTCAGTGAATATTTTTTTAGCCTCGGAATCACACTTACCTGTACATTGTCCTACTGTTTTGGGGATAACTTCACAAAAAGCCGTTCCTGTCAGTTCGTTGTTTTCAATAATAACTGCCCCCACAAACACCTTGCTACTTCCTATTAAGTCATCATCAAACACATAGCCCTTTATCCACCCGCCATCGTCTTTTCGCTTACCTCTAAATAAAATCTCTCTCATACTTTTATCTCCCTTTAATCATGCATTACATATAAATAGTAAATATATTTATCAAAGCGCTGCATAAATAAAATCCCGCTTTAATAAAATTTTTATTAATTAATGAGCTTATAGTGGCGCAAATAAACAGCGCCACTATTGCCCAAGGAAAAATATTTTGCATTTTTTCGTTTTGCCCCCTTGACATATAGCACTCTGATGTGCTATACTAAATCTGCTTAGGGATTTAGTCGTCGTTTTCGGCGGCTTTTTCTTTTGCTTCAATTTCATAGCATTTGAATATGCCCCAGGCAAACATAAAAAGTATCAATATATCTATTCCGTTCATTTTTTTCACCTTCTTTCTTTTTTTTAGCTCCGGAGTAAAGCTTTTTGTATAATAATGCTATAAATGTAAACGGTGTATCTCTCCCTTCTTTTTTTAAAATATTTATATAAGCTTTACCCCGGCAATTAAATCATCAAGGCTGCAACCGAAAAAACGCGCAAGCCTTGCAACATCTCCTATTGGAATTCTGCTTGGACATTCCAGTCTTTTATCTGTCGCTCTTCTTGTTATTCCCCAAGCTTTTGCCATGCTGTCCTTGGTCGTCCCTGTAAGCGTCATATAATAAATGACATTAGCTTTAAATTGATTTTGTTCCTTCGTTATCTTTAATCTTGGCATTTTAAATACTCCTCTCATTATAATAATTCATCAACTGTACAGTCTAATAGGTCTGCTATTGCTTTTGCAACTGCGAGCGAAGGTTCACGCTGTCCGTTCATCAAATAATATACAAACGGCTTTGAAACATTGATTTCTTTTGCTAATTCTCCCGGCTCTATTCTCTTTTCTGCCATCTTACTTATTAGCTTTTCTGTGTTCATTTTTTTCAACTCCTTTTATTGACATTTTTAGTCAACTGTGTTATACTAAGCATAACAAGCTTTAACTATATGTTATTATATCTCAACTTTCTCATTTTGTCAATGATTTAATCTCATATTTTTCATTTTTATGAGATATGCACAAATAATATGAGAAAAAATGTGAGATTTTTATGAAAGGGGAAAAAATATTGTTTTGGGAAATTTATTTAAAATTATGTAATCAAAAAGGTATGTCACCAAATGGCGTAGCAAAAATATTAAAAATTCCAAGTGGTTCTGTAACCACTTGGAAAAACGGAACTGTTCCGAGACAAACAACATTGTTAAAAATTGCAGACTTTTTTGAAGTAACAGTTGACTATTTACTTGGGAAAGTTACCAATATAACCGGAAATTACAACGCTGTCAATAATAGCTCCGTTACAATAGGTGACACAGGAAATGTATTATCTGAGCAAGAACAAGAAATTTTAAGAATATATAACACACTTTCTACAAAAGAAAAAGCTGAACTATTCTTAAAAATTTGTGAATATGATAAATAAAAAAATATTTTATTAAGGAGAAATTAAAATGAAAAAAAGATTGTTGTTATTTGTGTTGATGATGACTACTGCGTTGCTTTTTTCTTCTTGCGGTAAAAATGACGGCGGTTATAAGACATCTGGGAATTGGGCAATGTATGATAATAGCTATATGTTTGCTGTTGAGGTTGATGGTTTCAATGGAGATATTTTTAAAGCCGGTAAATATTTTTTTAAACTTGTTGCCGGAAGAACTAAAGCAGCAGGGACAAATTTACCAACAGCACCGGCTGTATTTGATGTTTATGTAGGGAATAAAATATATAATAGTGTAGCTGAAATGCAACAAGAAATCCCAGGACCACAAATTACTGTTGGCGGTATGGGCTCTGCAGATAAAGTAGTTGAATACGAACTCCATTCCGGACAGTATGTATACATATTACCTTACCAGGTTGTATATGAACCATCTGGATATATAACTTTTGAACTTATAAAATAAGAATATAAACAGCAAGAGGGATAAAAAATGTTAAAAAAAGAAGTCACAATTGAAGAGATTATTGTAAGCGCAATCATATCAATTTTTGTTACTATAATTTCTGTTGTAGGTATATTTTATGTAGTTTTTAAATATGGTACAATACCATGGTTTTTCATTATTATGGCATTAGCCTTTTTAATATGTTCAATAATATGTATGTTTTGGTGGATGGATTTGAAAGAATTTCCTGAAGCTATCGAAGAAAGAAAAAAAGAGATAGAAAAAAATATAAGCCTCTATAAAATCAGTTCAACAGTTATGATGATGTTATTCATATTTATAAGCATTGGTTTTATATATTATTTTATTTTTTCAAGCTTTTAATGACAGTATTCTAAAAAGTAGGTGATACAATGGGAAAAGCAAAAAAGCTTCCGAGTGGTAATTATAGAGTGCGTGAATATGACTATACAGACGAAGCTGGTAAAAAACATTATAAAAGTTTTACTCATTCAGACAAAAGGACAGCTGAGCTGATGGCAAAGGAGTTCAAAGCAGGAAAACGAATAAAAGTAAATGATGAAGAATGTACATTTCTTCTTGAATCTGCTTATGATAAGTATATTGAATTGAAAGAGTATGTTTTGTCTCCAACCACGATAAGAGAATACAAAAAATACAAAAAAACTTATTTTCAGAATCTTATGAAAAAAAACATTTTTGAAATAAGTCAGGAAGATGTGCAGAATGCTGTCAACAGTGAAATTGTAGATAGAAGTATATCTCCTAAGACGATACACAATATTCATGGGCTTCTTTCATCGGTGTTAAAAGAATATCGTCCTGAATTCGCTTTAAGGACTACATTACCAAAAAAACAAAAGACAGAAATCAACATACCTTCTAAGGAAGAAGTGCTGACTTTATTAAAACATATTGAAGATACACCATTGGAGCTTCCGGTCTTGTTGTGTTCAGGATTAGGTTTAAGACGCTCCGAAGTATGTGCTTTGACTTGGAAAGATATAGATTTTGATAATCATACTTTAAAAATAAATAAAGCTCTTGTGCAGAATGATAAAAAAGAATGGATATTGAAAATACCAAAAACTCCTTCAAGTAACAGAGTTTTAGATATTCCTGATTATATTTTTAAAGTTTTAAAAAAACAAAAAAAGGAACAGGGGAGTATAGCAGAATTTAACCCCAATGTTTTTTATAAGCGTTATAAAAAGGTATTAGAGGAACTGCAGCTTCCGGGTTACAGACTTCACGATTTGAGACACTATACAGCTTCTGTCATGCTTGCTTTAAATGTTCCGAATAAGTATGCTATGGAAATTATGGGACATGAAACAGAGAATATGCTCAACAGGGTATATCAACATACAATGAAGTCTGAAATGAAAAAAATAAGCTCTAAATTAGATTTGTATCATAACAAAATATGACACGAAAATATGACACAAATTCAGAAGAGCCTGTAAAAATAAAAGGACTTGAACATTTTTCAAAAAGTTCAAGTCCTGTCGCCTCGACCAAAAAATCCTCATTCGTAAGAATGGGGATTTTTTTTCTTACTACCTTTTCACTATTCCTTATCATAAAAAAGTGAGGATTTTTGAAAGGTGATAAGGTAATAGTGAAGAAGTTTGATTTGCAGCCAAATTGTTGTTCATAAGTTTTTCATACTTATGGAGTGAAATTTTTAAGTATCCGTTCCATATGGGATAAATCATAAAAACCGCATAAATGTGCTATATCTGTTTTTGAAAAATTGCCGGTTTTAATCATTTCAATCGCTTTTTCGCAACGGTATCTGTTCAGATACTGTATCGGTGTACAGGCGCACACGCTGTAAAAACTTCGTAAAAATGTAGAGCGAGACAGAAATGTTTTTTTACACAGCATTTCAATCGTTATTTTGTCTGAATAATTCAGATGAATATACTCAAGTGCCTGAATAATATAGCTTTCATATTTATTCAGTGAATTTTTTTTAACTGTTTGTATTTGTTTGAATAATAAATCTGACAACCAGTAAAGTATTTTCCACATGGTATGTTTTTTCAACGGCATAAATTCTTCATTGTTGAAATTATCATCATCTATAAAGCTGAGGTCGGATTTTAACTGAAGAAATTGATTGGGAGAAAGGTGAAGAAACATTGCACTCGAAAAATGCTGACGCAAAAAAGGCTCAATTTCCATAAGCTGTACGAATCCCGGAATGGTGACTGATTCTGCTTGATTTTCAAGTATAAATTTTTTGTGTACAAGAATATGGTATACATCTAAATTGTTAGTGTTGTAATAAGCGTGAACAGTCATAGGCGGTATTATAAATATATCACCTGTTTTTGTGTTGAAGCAGGCATCTTTTATCTGATGAGTTCCGCTTCCTTTCAGCACAATGTTTATTTCATAAAAATCATGTGTATGAGGCTCAATAGAATACTCGCTGTATAAAAATGCCCTGATTTGCTGTTTTTCATTTTTAAAGAGTTTTTCTGAATCACAGTGAAATTTAATATCCATCTTGCTTTCCTTTTTTTGATACGATTTTACATTGAAATTAAATTTTTATACTATTATTATATCACGCTATATGCTATAATGCAAGTATAAAATCGGAAAAAAGGTGGTTTTTTAGTGAACAGAATTGATAAATTAAGAAAAAAAGCTTTAGAGAATGTTATTCGTACTGATGAATTTTTTTACAAATTTTATAAAAAATACAGCAGCTTGGGAGAAATGTCGAAGGAAAAACGCTATGCAGAAGCATTTTATTATGCACTATCCAATCTTACACCTTCTATATCGGAAGGGGAGCTTATTGTAGGAGAGTTCTGCGATCAGATGTCTGAAACCGAATTGAAGGAGTGGGAAGATAAATACAGACATATACACGGAGAGGAAATGACAAAAGCGGGCGGTGGTCAGGATTCTCATATGGCAATAGATTATGAGCTTGTTCTTTCATGCGGTCTTAGCGGTATAATAAAAAAGATTGATACATATTTATCTGATTGCAATGAAGAAAAGGCTGATTTTTATAAAGCTTGCAAACGGTGTCTGGAGGGCGTTATTGCGTATTCCGACAGCTATGCTGATTATGCATTGGAATTGTCTGCTAAGGAAACTGATTTAAAAAGAAAAAAAGAGCTTGAAAAAATTTCGGAAATTTGCAAAAAGGTGCCGGCACAGCCTGCAGAAAGCTTTTACGAAGCTGTTCAGGCTGTTCATTTCGTTACGCTTTGTATATCTTTAAATCCTTTCCGCGCCGGCGGACAGCAGTTTCAGTTGGGGCACCCTGACAGATATCTGCTGCCTTATTATCTTGATGATATAAAAAAAGGAGTGATTACAAAGGAAGCTGCTCAGCTTATTCTTGATTGCCTTGGTATACAGATTAATATGCGAGTTCCAAACGGACTTTCAAGCGGATATATGGTTGGAGGACGAGATGAAAATAACAATATCGTCGAAAACGAGCTTACAGAAATGTGTATGCAGGTGGTTGAAGATATAAAACTGGTTTATCCTGCTGTCGGACTTTGCTACACAGAAGGAATGAATGAAAAATATCTTGAAAAAGCGTGCGATATTCTGTCACACGGGCGTTCACATCCTGCTATTTTTAATGATGATATTATCACAAAGGGACTGAAATGCTACGGTGTACCTGAAAAAGAGGCACATAGCTATATTCACAGTACCTGTGTTGAAATAACACCTGTCGCTTCATCAAATGTATGGGTGGCAAGCCCGTATACCAATATGGCACAGCTTTTATTGGATGTCCTTGACAGAGAATACGATGATATCAATGAACTTATGCAAGCTGTTTTTGAAAAGCTTGATTTAAGTATAAAAAATAATTTTGAATATCAGAATGCTGACAGAAAGGTAAGAGCTGAAAATTCCATGAATCCGTTGCTTTCATGCTTTGTGGACGATTGTTTGAAAAGAGGCTGTGATATCGAAAAGGGCGGTGCGAAGTATAACTGGATTATGCCTAGCTTTGTAGGAATGGCAAATTTTGTCGATTCATTATATGCGCTAAAAGAAATCGTGTTTGATAAAAAAGAATTGAGTATAGGTGAATTTAAAGCCATACTTGACAGCAATTTTGAGGATAACGAGATTTTCAGAATGCGCCTTTTGAATTCAATTCCGAAATATGGTAATGATATAGATGAGATAGATAAATATTTTGAGATTATGACATCACATATAATTGAGGAATGTAAAAAATATAACGGAATGCATACAAACGGAAGACTTATTCCAAGTGTATTTTGCTGGGTTATGCACGAGCATTTCGGAAGAGAAACAGGGGCAACTCCCGACGGCAGAAAAGCAGGCTTTCCTCTCGGTGACGGCTCAGGACCATGTCAGGGAAGGGAAATGAAGGGACCGACAGCGTCCATACTTTCTTCAACAAAATGGGAACATCACGAGCTTATCGGAGGAGTTGCCGTTAATATGAAATTTTCAAAAAAATCCTTAGGTGAAAAATCAGCTGAAACGATGAAAAGTATTATCAAAACATATTTAAAAAGAGGCGGATTTGAAATTCAGATTAATGTTATTGATAAAGAAACCTTAAAAAAAGCAACCTTAAATCCTGAAGAATACAGAGACCTTGTGGTGAGAATAGGCGGTTACAGCGATTATTTTGTAAAGCTGTCATCTCATATGCAGCAGGAGCTTATTTTAAGAACGGAGCATGTTATATAAATGACAGGAAATATATTTAATATTCAGCGCTTTAGCACAAATGACGGACCGGGTATTCGTACTGTTATTTTTTTGAAGGGATGTCCGCTTTCTTGTATATGGTGTCATAATCCTGAATCAAAAAAAACAGCAACCGAAATATTTTTTAATCCTGAAAAATGTCTTAATTGCAGATTGTGTGAAAATGTATGTCCGAATAATGCTCATATTTTTGAAAATAATGTTCATATTTACAATCGTAAAAGCTGCGGAATGTGTATGAAATGTGTTGATGTGTGCGTTATGCAGGCGCTTGAGCGTTGCGGAAAAGCTTATGAGACTGATGAGGTAATAAGAGAAGCGCTTAAGGATAAGGAATTTTATGAACAGTCAGGCGGAGGTGTTACGCTTTCAGGCGGAGAGCCGCTTTTTCAGTATGGCTTTTCTGTTGAAATTTTAAAAAAATTGAAAGAGAAGGATATACATACAGCAATTGAAACAAGTGGATATTGTAATGCAGATTTAAGTGAAATCAGCCGTTATGTTGATTTGTGGCTTTATGATATAAAGCTTATTTCTGAAGATGAGCATATAAAGCATACAGGTGTATCCAATAAAATTATTATAAGAAATTTACATTTTCTTGACAGTATCGGTGCAAAGATTATTTTGAGATGTCCGATAATTTCTGATGTAAATATGAAAGCGGAGCATTTTGAAAGAATTAAAAAGCTTGCAAACAGTCTTAAGAATATTGTTGCCGTGCATTTTGAGCCTTATCACCCTCTGGGGCTGGATAAAGCGAAGAATCTCGGAAAAGAGCAGGCATATAAAAATTCAGAGTTACTTACTCACTCTAGGCTTTTGCCCTTTATTGAAAATTTAAAAAGTGAAGTAAAAGTACCGGTTATGATTATTTGATAAAAAAGCACTCTTCTTATAGGCTGAAGGGTGCTTTTTCAAAAGCCTTTCGTATTTCTTCTTTTGAGGCTTTGAAGCGGTATCTGTATTCTGTTGGAGTAAGACCGGTATTTTTTTTGAATTGTCTTATAAAATGAACATTGTTTTTATAACCGCACTCCTCCGAAATTGCATTTACTGAAAGCGATGTATTGAAAAGAAGGTACTTTCCGTGTTCAATTCTGCTTGTTATAACATCGTTTATGGCACTTATTCCGAAAATTTTTTTATACAGATGCTGAAAATACGATTCACTCAGCATCATTTTTTTTGACATTTCTTTGATTGTCCATTCCAAAGCCGGTTTGTTGTATATCTTTGTCCGTAATTCAGAAAATTTATCGTAATAATCGTTAAGCTCATTGTTGTCGAGCTGATTTATTTTTTCGCTCAGCTTTATAAAAAGAAGATTAAGATAAAGCTCAACCGATTTTTCTTTATGGATATTTGCGGAATATTTTTCATAACACATATTTTTTATAATCTGGGATAATGAGGAAATATCACCTATATATATCGGTTTATCAAAAGGGATACCACGTGAAATAAGATTTTCTTCATCGTTTTTTTCCATATCAAAATGCACCCAATCGTTAGCAAATTCCTCTCCTAATGCACCGTAAAGCTGCGGTGAGCCTTTTTTGTATACTATAAAGGAGTTTTCCTTCGCGTGATATGATATTCCTGAAATATGAAAAACAGCCGGCGTTCTTAAAAGGAGAATAATATAATCGCCTGAGCCGTTTGGACGGTTTATTTCAAAATTGCTGTCGTGGCGGTAATTATAACCTGTATTAGAAATTTTCATATACGGAGACCTCCTTGCTTTTTTGAAAGAAAAATAATAAAAAAGCAGAATAGTTCAATTTTATAACATTATAATATATTGAAACCGTTTTGTCAATATGTTAGAATAAAGAAAAAACGAGTGAGAGGAGAATATTATATGAAATCAAAAATTACTGTGAACAAAAATTTTATTGAAGGTGAAATAGACAGAAGGCTCTACGGATCTTTTATAGAACATATCGGAAGAGCGGTTTATACGGGTATCTATGAGCCGGGGCATGAAACAGCAGATGAGGACGGATTTAGAAAAGATGTTATCGACCTTGTAAAAAAATTAAATGTTCCCATTGTTCGTTATCCGGGCGGAAACTTTGTTTCCGGTTATAACTGGGAGGACGGTATCGGAGATAAGTCAAAGCGCCCGAAAAGAGCAGAGCTTGCATGGGAATCAATCGAAACCAATGAGGTCGGTATTGACGAGTTTCAGAAATGGGCAAAATGCGCCGATACAAGCGTTATGATGGCTGTAAATCTTGGTACAAGAGGTCCTGAGGAAGCTAAAAACTGTCTTGAATACTGCAACAGTACAAGAGATACATATTATGCAAATTTAAGACGCGAAAACGGATTTGAGGAGCCTTTTGACATAAAGGTGTGGTGTCTGGGGAATGAAATGGACGGACCGTGGCAGATATGTCATAAAACTGCTGACGAATATGGTCGCGCGGCATTGGAAACAGCAAAGCTCATGAAGCTTACAGACCCGTCGGTTGAGCTTGTTGTATGCGGAAGCTCAGGCTATTATATGAATACCTTCGGAGACTGGGAGCTTACAGTTTTAGAGCATACATATGATTATGCAGATTATATTTCGCTTCACACATATTTCGGAAATCAGGGCGACGATGCCGAAGAATTTCTTGCGCAGTCTATGATTATGGATGAATTTATAAAATCTGTTATTGCAATATGTGACGCTGTCAAAGCAAAAAAACATAGTCCGAAAACGGTTAATCTTTCATTTGACGAATGGAATGTATGGTTCCACAGCCACGGTGAAAAGGTTGACAAATGGCAGATTGCACCTCCGATACTTGAGGATATATATAATTTTGAGGATGCGCTTGTTGTAGGCTGTATGCTTATGGTTTTACAAAATCACAGCAGCCGTGTGAAAATGGCATGTCTTGCTCAGCTTGTCAATGTTATAGCGCCTATTATGACTGTAAAGGGCGGAAAAACATGGGTTCAGACTATATTCTATCCGTTTATGTATGCTTCAGCTTACGGCAACGGTACAACCTTAAAGCCACTTATTGAAAGCGATAAGTATTCATCAAAAAATATAAAAGATGTACCATATCTTGAAACCTCTGTTATAGATAACCACGAAAACAATGAGCTTGTTGTTTTTGCAGTTAACCGTTCACTTGATGAGGATATGGAGCTTGAAATAGCAACTGAAAAATTCGGACCTTCTGAAATTCTTGAGCATATTGAGCTTTATTCCGACGATATGAAGGTAGTAAACGGACCTGAGAATGAAAATATCAAGCCTGTTGAGGTTGTGGTTGATAAAACATCTTCTGAAAATCATACAGTCAAGCTGAAAAAACATTCGTGGAATATGATAAGAATTAAATACTAAAAAACCCCCCTGAGGCACAATTCCTCGGGGGATTTTTTTAATGTATATCGGGAAATTTCATAGTAACTGTTGTTCCCTTATTTTTTTCGGAGTGAATTTCTAATCCGTATTCTTCTCCGTAGATAAGGCTTATTCTGCTGTTCACATTAAAAAGTCCGATATGCTTTTCAGGTATATAGGGTGATTCTGAGAAAAGCTTATTAAGCTCAGAAACCTTTTCTTTTTCAAAGCCTTTTCCGTTATCAGAAATGCTTATTTTGAAAAATCCGTCTTCTTTTTTTGTTTCAATTACGATTATTCCCTTATAATTAGTCTCCTCAAAACCGTATCTGAAGCAGTTTTCCAAAATTGGCTGAATGGTCATTTTTACAATTTTGTTGTCAAGATGCTCTTCCTCTGTTTTCCACACAATCTCAAAATTGTCTCCGACGCGCGATTTGATAATTTTCAGATATTCTTCTGCATTTTTTAATTCTTCTGATAAAGCTACTGATTCAGAATCTGTTTTCAGGCAGTAGCGCATAAGCTTTGAAAGAGACATAATTCCCTTTGAAATAGGGCTGCTTTCTGTTGTAGCTTTTGTTGAAATATAGTATAGCATATTAAGGGTATTAAAAATGAAATGCGGATTTATCTGCCACTGCAACGCTTTTAGCTGTGCATAATTAAGTGTTTCCATTTTTTTATTCAGCTCATTTTGAAGTTTTTCGTTGTTTGATACTACAAGAAAAAGCTTATCGGCGATTTTTTTTGTGTTTACATCGTTTTCAAGATATTTTTTTGTTTCCTGTGAAAACGGATTGTCAACAAGTGAGGTAAGCTCATTAATCGGTCTGTACAATATGTTTGCAAGAAACAGCGCAACAATGTAAAACACCATGATAAGCGCCAGCAAAATCAAAATGGAATAAAAGTATGTAAACAAGCGGTTTTTTCCGTAGTTTTCAAGAAGGTCTACCGTAACAAAATCATACGCTATGTATTCTGAAGGTATAGCCGCAACAGAAAAATATTTTTTGTCATATCTTGTAATGGAGTTTTTATGCTTTAAAAGCTCGTTCAGCATGCTTTGTGTAATATTGCTGTTATTTGAATAAACGATTTTTCCGCTTGCGCGGTCTATAATAAGCTGAGTAGATTTTGAGTTTTTTGAAGGCATTGATTTATTGATATCGAGATTAACAACAATTCCGCCGTCATAAATTTCTTCCTTTTGCGCGCGGTACAAAAATGTCGCTACCGTTATTTTTTCATTGTCCTTTTGCCTGAATACAACATTGAGGTCGTATTTTTCCATTTTTTCATATTCGTTTATCCATGAAGTGTCGGGGAGATATCTTACAGGCACCGTTCCTGAGCCTGTGATAACATAGTTCTTTGCGTTGTTGTACACATAAACGCTGTTTACAGAATTGTTTCCCTGAAAATATATCTTCAGAATTTTTAAAACATCGGTGTTTTTCTGGAAATAAAGCTCATTATTTTTATTATCAAGAAATATAAATTTCACATCGGACATTACCGATAAATCTATAATTTTTTTGGTAATATCGGAAAAAATCTCATCGTTGGCTTCCTTTGTGTTTTCAATTGCACTCAAAGAAGCCTCTGTTATCTGCCTGTCAGATTCAGCAATATTGCTGTGAAAGGCTTTTATTCCGAAAATTATAATGACAATAAAAAACACGCAGGAAAAAATGATAGAGTTTCTTATGAAGAATCTTCCTTTTGTTTTTTGTGAAGATTTTTGCTTTTTCATATTTTGTCCTCTTTGCTTAAGAATTTTGAAATATAATCTTTCGGCGAATAGCCTGTATAAAGCTTAAATACCTTGAAAAAATATTTTGGATTTTCGTAGCCTGTTTTTTTGGCAATTTCATAAATCTTATATTTATTTTTCCGCATAAGCTCTATCGCTGTTTCCATTCTTATCCTGAGCAGATAATCGTTGAAGTTTTCACCGGTATATTGCTTGAAGCTCCTTGTGAAATGGGCAGAAGAGAAGAAGACATGATTTGCTACATCTTCACGGGATATATTCTTGTTGAAATTTTCGTGTATATATTTTTTTGCCCGTTCCATAAGCTTGTTGTATTTATTTGTACGCACTTCAATCATATAGGAAATTTTTTCAAAAAGCTCCTCAGTATTGTTTTTTTCTTTTTCAAATTCGTCAATAGATATATTTACATTTATAGAAGCAAGCATTTCTAAGAATTTTGGTATACAATTGTTATCTGAGGATATAGCCTTGAAAATTTTCTTAGCTTCTCTGAATCTGTTTTCCTCGATGTAAGTAAAAAACATGAGGATTTCCTCGTCGGTATCTTCATAGTTCCTTCTGCCTTTTATAAGCTCGTTTATGTTGTCGAAGGTTTTTCCTTTTTTATATATTGCAATCGGAAGCTTAAGAATATCGTTGATATTTTTTGAAATAAGCTCGTAGTCAGTATCAACATTTTGAGTATGATATACTATGTATTCAAAATAACCGTCGGATACATGAGTACAGAAAATATAATCGGTTTTTATAAATCCCGAAAGAACATTGTATAAAACTGTTTTTAACGAATCCTTGGTATAGTTCCATTTTTTCTTTATGTATTCATCATAACCGCTTATTTTTAAGGCTATAATGTCGCATGGCGTATTAAATATATCGAAAGGAAATGCGAGCTTCTTTGCTTCTTCTGCCAATACCGTTTGATTCGTACTGTCACCGTAAAAAAGGTTAACAAAAAATATTTCCCGTTCTTCATGAAGAGAATCGATATTTGCAAAATTGTTTTCAGATTTTTTCTCAAGTTTTTTTACTTCATTTCTCAAAACAGTCTCAAGCTCGCTTAATTCAAAGGGTTTTACGAGATAATCCGTTACATTGTATTTTATTGCGCTCTTTGCGTATTCAAATTCTTCATAGCCCGTAGTTATGATGACGGAAATATCGGGATACTCGGAGTTAATGAAGTTTGCAAGGTCAAGACCGCTCATTCCCGGCATTCTTATATCTGTTATAACAATATGTATAACATTTTCCATAATTATTTTCATTGCGTTATATGCAGAGCTTGCAGAAAATACACGGAAAATATTCATAAAACGGTCGTTGAGATATTCGCATATGAACTCTCTTGCGTAAAGCTCATCATCTACTACCAGAATATTGTACACAGAATCACCGCCCTTTTTTTAATACATTTATACAATTGTATTATACAGCATTATAGTGTTATTTTCAAGTCCAAAATCTTGGAAAAAGTATAAAATAGTGATATGTTTTTCGCGGTAATACAGCACAAAAGTGTACCATAAGCACAAATTTTGACTTGATGGTATGTGTGGATTTTTGGTATAATTAATATAGAAAATTGTATTGGAGTGACTGAATGTGTTGAACAATATTAAAAATAAGCTTGCGAAGAAAAACAGTATAAAAGGACAGTCGACAGACAATCTGCAGTTGTTTTTGTTACAGCTGCCTGTTTTGGTATATATATTTATTTTCGGATATATTCCGATGTACGGAATTATTATTGCTTTTAAAAACTTCAATCCCAATCTTGGTATATTTGGAAGCCCATGGGCAGGGTTAACAAATTTTGAATTTTTCTTTGCTTCTCAGGATGCCTGGAGGGTTATCAGAAACACAGTTTTATACAGCTTGTGGTTTCTGTTTCAGGGACCTGTTGTTGCGATGACTACGGCGCTTCTTCTTTATAATCTTACGAGAAGATTTCTTGTTAAAATCTATAACACAATTATGATACTTCCGCATTTTATGTCAATGGTATTAATCTCATTTATAGTGTATGCGCTTTTAAATCCTTCTTCCGGCGTGGTAAATCAGCTGATAGAATACTTCGGCGGAGAAGCTGTTGACTGGTATGCCAAGCCGAAGGCGTGGATAGTTATATTGCCTCTGGTGCGAATGTGGCAGACGGCGGGAACAAGCTGTCTTTTGTATTACGCAACGCTTATGGGAATAAATACAGAGCTTTTTGAAGCGGCAGAGATAGACGGCGCCTCAAAATTTCAACAGACAATAAAAATTGCTGTTCCCGAGCTTATGGCAGTTGTTGCAATACAGACAATTATGGGATTTGGCAGTATCTTTAACGGTGATTTTGGTCTTTTCTATCAGGTAACGAGAAATGTAGGTACGCTTTATCCTACCACAGATATTATAAATACATATACCTTCCGTACAATGATGAGCGGAGCCTTTTCCAAATCGGCGGCAGTAGGTCTTATGCAGTCTGTTGTCGGAGTATTTCTCACATTTGCAGTTAATTTTGTTGTAAGAAAAATAAATTCCGATTACAGCTTGTTTTAGAAAAACGAAAGGAGATACAGCACTGTGAAAAAAAGAAGAGAATTTACAATTCCGCAAATATTGCTTAATCTGTTTTTTATTATAGTAAGCCTTTCGTATATTATACCGCTTATACTTCTTATATCGATTTCAATATCTTCGGAACAGGCGATTACGGATTTTGGATATACAGTTTTTCCGAAGGCAATAAATTTTGAAGGCTATAAAGCAATATTTAAAAATCCTTCTGCCATTATTGACGCTTACAAGGTTACAATTATATTCAGCTTTGCACATACATTTCTTTCTGTGATTTTGTGTTCGATGGCGGCTTATCCGCTTACAAGACCGCAGTACAAGTGCAAAAAGCTGATAACCTGGTATCTGTATATAACCTGCCTTTTTGGCGGCGGTATGGTTCCAAATTACATACTTAACACAAAATACCTTCATCTTGACAATACAATATGGATATATATTATTCCCGGTGTTGTAGGGGTGTTCAATATATTTTTGTTAAGAACAAACTTCAAACAGCTTCCGTCGGGACTTGTCGAGGCTGCAAAAATAGACGGTGCGAGCGAATTTCGTATATTTGTTCAGTTTGTGCTTCCGCTTTCGACTCCTGTTATAGCAACGCTTGCGTTTAATACTTTAGTGGGAAAATGGCAGGATTGGAATACTGCTCTCATATATATAAGAAATACGGAGCTTTATTCGCTTCAGTTTTTACTGCAAAGAATACTCAGAGAAGCGGAATTTATAAATAATATGGCAAAACAGGGAGAAGGAAATCTTAATCTGACTCCGCCTACCGAAACTATGCGGTATGCAATGGCAGTTCTGGCGGCAGGACCGATGATGTTCATATTCCCGTTTTTTCAGAAATATTTTGCACAGGGGCTTACGATAGGCTCGGTTAAGGGTTGAGTAAAATTTTTTAAATATAAAAAAAGAAAGGAAGAAAAAAATGAAAAAACCAAAAAAAATCTTAAGCGGTATTCTTGCGCTGGCAGTTGTATTTTCATTTGCAGGCTGCGGTGATAAGAAAGCTACTGAGAACAACACCGATGATATTACATTAAAATGGGTAATGCCGGGACCCGGTAAGCAGACTGATTCCGACATAGTTTGGGAGAAATTCAACGAGGAACTTAAAAAACAGGAAAATCTGGAGAATGTTACGGTTGAGTTTGAAATCATTCCTCCTGCGGATTATGCTCAGAAATTCCTGCTTATGCAGACAGGCGGCGAGCAGATGGACATTGTGGGAACCTTTGCTCTTGACTATGCAACAGAGGTAAAAAACAAAACTTTTCTTGATATCACAGACATGATGGACGAATATGCTCCCGATATCAAAAAGGAAATTCCTGAATGGGCGCTCAAGCTTACACAAATCGGGAACAGACAGTATACTATCACAAACTATCAGCAGATGAGTATGCCGATGTGGGGATATATCTTCAATCAGGACGATGCAGATACATATCTTGATTACGAGGAGTGCGAGAATGAGTTTTTGTCAAACGATATTCTGACGGAAAAAACTCTCGATATTTTTGAAAAATATCTCGATGACCTTAATGCCGCAGGAAAGCTCAATCTGGGAATGCGTCCTGGTACAACATGGGCTGTAAAAGGCTATGTTGATATTTGGGGACCGTATCTTTACAGAGTGGAGACAGATAAGGTTGTAGTTGAAAACAGACTTCAGCTTGACACAATGAAAATGCTTATCGAAAGATTTTCTGAGTGGTACAAAAAGGGCTATATAAGAAAAGATATCTTAAGCGCTGAGGTTAATGTCGGAGAATATGATATCAATCATGCGCAGTGGCATAAATATGCCGAATCGGGTGCAAATATCCAGACTCCCGATAAGCCTGTAAGAATTTTGAAATCATCGCAGAATTTCTACATTCCAAACAGCTCAAATTCAGGCGGTAACGGTGTTCTTACAGTTTCAAAAAATCCCCAAAAGGCTTTAAGACTTCTTAACCTTATGTACACTTCAAAAGGCAAAGATTTGTACAGACTTCTGGTTTATGGAATCGAAGGAGAACACTACACAAAAATTTCTGAGGACAGATTTGAAGCAATTGGATATGTTGGCGGACAGGGAACTTCTGACGCTCCGTACGGTCTTTGGAAATGGATAGTTGGTAATACAGCAAATGCATATGAGTCACCGTCAGACCCTGAAGGCTGGAATGATTATGTATTCAATGATTGGAACGCAAACGCTATTCCTTCAAAAATTGCAGGTATCACCATTGATACAACAGCTATCGACACTGAGCTTAATCAGTGCAGCGGAGTTGTAGGCGAATATCAGGATCAGCTTGCAAGCGGCGCGCTTGATGACTGGGAGGCTGTTTATGCCGAAGCAATGAGAAAGCTTGAGGTTGCAGGAAACGATAAGGTTATCGCAGAGCTTCAGAGACAGGTTGACGAATATTTAGCTTCGCAAAAATAATATTATAAAAATAAAAAAAGGAGAACTCTTATGAAAAGGAAAATCACAGCAATTTTACTTTCTATGTTGATGCTCTTAGTACCGCTTACAAGTGCGGTGTATGCTGAAGTGACGGTTACCGAAACTGATTTATCTGTTACATATTCCGATAAGCCGTTTATTCATCATATAAAACTTGGTTCATATTACAATTCAGACACTATTGCAGCTGCAGGAGAGGCAGTTGACGCTTCAACCTGGCACGCAGGAATTTACGAAAAAAATTTCAGTGGCTTGTTAAGACATCTGCTTGACAATGCTGCAACAGGAGACCTTGTTAATTTTACGGGTGTAAAAGGAGCAGATATAGGTGTTACAGAAAATTATTTTGATTTCTATATTCCTGCTTCTGTAAGAGCGGGTAAAGCGCTTGACTCTATACTTATCACTAAAGATAATACAAATGGTGAAAAGAATCAGACATTTTCAAATCCGTCTGTAACGATTGATTTGGAAAATATTCAGACCGAAGCTATTAATCTCGGTATTAATTTCTTCCACGGTCACCATATAAAATACACCGTTAATTATACTGACGGAACTTCTGTGACAAATGATGGTAACGACGCTTATGCATATACGCTTGAAGGCGAATATGCAACAATGCTGGCAAATCGCGAAATGTATTTTCTTGATACAACATCAATCCGTAACTTCAACGCAGTCGGCGGATGGGCAAATCATATTGTTATAGGCGACGCAGACGCTGACGGAACATATACAGTAGAACAGCTTGGAAGCGGCGGCGATCAGGGTATAATGGGTGTTACAATCCCGACTGATGTAAATAAGATTGTTGACAGCATAACTATTGAAGATTTCAACAACTGGAATAAGCAAGGCTTAATTCAGATTTTTGCTGTTGCACAGTGTGAGCTTACAAACGAAAGCATACTTGCTTCACTTGACGCATTTGTAGCAAAGGGCTATGAGGTTGGCGATAAATTCACTATTGCACAGGCGAATGAAATAAGAAAAGCAGTTTCATATATTGACATTCTTGATGAAAGAGGCGTTTCAACAGCCGATTATGGAATTGTACTTGATTTATACGACAGCCTTGAGGCTTCGCTTTCGTATGTTGACGCGAATAATAACAGTATATATCATATAAAATTGGACGATTACTATAATTCAGATTCTATCGCAGGCGTTGGCGATGAAATTGATCCGAAAACCTGGTATAACGGACTTTTCTTAAGTTCATACAGCGGTTTCCCAAGATCAAATATGGACGGAAAATCAGTAGGCGATATCGTTAATTTTACAGGCGTACGAGGCTGGGATGTAGGAGTTGCGGAAAATGCATTCGGATTTTATATTCCGTCTTCAGTAAGAGCAGGAGGTGCTCTTGACGCAGTGCTTATCACAAAAGCAAGTACAAACAGCGAAGCAAATAAGGGATATGTAAATCCCTCCGTTACAATCGACCTTGAGAATATAAACACAAAGGCTATTAATCTTGCATTTAATTTCCTTTGGGGTCATCATATAGACTATACCGTTAACTATGCAGACGGTACCTCGGTTACAAATGACGGTCACGGAAGCATATATAATGCCTTAGACGGCGATTATGCTCCTACACTTGCAAACAGAGGTAGTACCTTTCAAGATACAACAGAGACGCATTTGATTAACGCAGTAGGTGACTTTTTACCTATGTATTATCCGACAGACCCTGAAAGTGACGGAACTTATGTCTTTGCACAGGGAGAAGGAAGCGGAGATAAGGGTATTATCGGTGTAACAATTCCGGCAGACAGCACAAAGGTTGTTGACAGTATAACGGTAACCGATGCGAATAACTGGGCCCAGGGCGGCTTCTATCAGATATTTGCTGCTGCACAGATAGGCTTGTCAGACGCAGATGTAAGAGCAGCGCTCGATAGCTTTGATATTTCATCATACAGCGGAAAAAAATATTTCACAATTGCTGAAACAGCTGAAATAGAAAAGGCAGCAGGATATATCGCTATTCTTGAGGAAAGAGGACTTTCAACAGAAGCGTATTCTGATATTGTTGAGCTTGTAGAAAAATCAGCTAATGCAGTTGCTTTAGTTGACGCAAATAACAGCAGTATTTATCATGCTAAGCTTGCTATGAACGCTGATACAGTTGCACCTGTAAGCACAGACGATGTACCTGTATACACAACAAAGCCGGAATTATGGTTTGCAGGCGATTATTCCGCACCGGGTAATTACAATTTAGCAGGATTAATTGATGGGTTTGCAATCGGTACTAATGATGTAACAACAGTTAACGGTGTAAAATATGAAGATCCGGGTACAAACGGCTGGTTATATGTTGATGATGCTACCCGTTCATTTACATTCTACACCCCGTCAAAAGGTAAGAGCGCCGGCGTTGCAGACGCACTCAGAGTTAAAAAGGATTCAACTAAAACAGTTCCTCTTGCCCAGGTAGGCGGTACAGACAGCATTATGCTCATGGTAAGAGGTAGTACAAAATTAGGATTTACTATAAACTATGCTGATGGTTCAAGTGAATATAAGGAATCAAACGGCAGAATGGATACAAACTGGAACTTTGACCATAAGTCACAGATTTCGCTTTTACAGGATGAAAGCGCAGATGTAAGAGTTGTTGGCGGAAACTGGAACTGGCCGAGCACACCTCATGCTTGTCTTGATACAGTACAGGATGAATCAGGAAACTATGTTCCTAATGTTGACGAAGACGGAAAAGTTAAGATTTTATCAACAACAATTGGCGGAGGCTATCTTGCAGTTAAAGCCTTGAAGGTAAAAGTTGACCCTGCAAAAGTACCTGTATCCGTTAAGATTCACGCTATATCAGTAAATGTTGACGACAATGGTCTTAATGTTTACGGTCTTTCACAGACTACAATTTCAGATGAAGAAATGATTGCATATATTGATGAAGTAAGCGCAGAAATTGAAGCAGCAGGCTTACTTACAGATGAGCAGATTGAAAAAATCGAAAAAGCAGCAGGCTATGCAAGCATTCTTATAGGAAAAGGTGCAGACGAAAGTGAATATGATGATATCTTAGCATTAAAAGCTAAGGTAGAAGCACAGAAGCCTTTAAAAGAAAACTATTCTGTTGAAATTCCTTACAATGTTGATAGAGTTGTAGAAACCGGTGAAACAATTACTGATTTGTCTATTTACAAAGGTCAGATACTCAAAAAAGACCTTGCACCAGGAAAGGATTATGTAACAATCCGCGAAATTAATTATGTTGATAACGATGGTGTTGATTCTTGGGAAATCGGGGAAGACAGATATATTAAATATCCTGACAGCTTAAAACAGGCAGGAGTAAAAGACGCATTGTACTTAGGAACAAGCGAGTCTGCAACACTTTCATTAAAAGCAATGCCGACAGAAAAAATTACACTTGCGGTTGCTGATATCGAGCTTGGCGACGCATGGTTTAAAGTAACTGTTAATTACAGCGACGGTACTTCAAGCCAAACTGCACAGTTTGCTTTGCCTGCAAACAACACAGCTTGGTATTACGGAGATGCGACTTCGTTTAAAGTAGTTCAGAGTAAGCTTACATTGCAAAACGGCGGTACAGGCTTTGTGGGAATGACAGACGAAATAATATGGCATCCTTCACTTAACGAAAGTAATGTTGTAGACGAAAAGCTTACATATGACAGACACGGCTTCCTTGTTTACGATTACATGACAGAAACAGGAAAAATTCCTGAAAGCGTAACAGTTACAGCTTCAAATCCGTTTACAGTTTATGCAATTGAACAGGCTCCATATAACGATATTGAAGCTATGACAGCATTACTTGATAAATATGACGGTGCTGAATTGTCAGATGTTGATAAATTCCAGGGTATCGGAATTGAAGATATAGAAGGAAGAACAGACGAAGAAGCTATGGTTGCATACAACTGGAACAAGGCGCTTGTTGATTATAAGGTAATAGACGAGACTGCATATCCGAATATTCCAAATTACATCACACAGGCACAAAGCCAGGAAAATGTAATTGTAGACCTTACAGATAATTATAATGCAGAGCTTCTTGTAAAAGCAGGGAATACTCCTGTAAATGCTTTGAGAGATGATTATCTCTATAACTTTGATTTGCTTCCTGAAAGCAGAATGATTGGCGATTATAAGTTCGGACCAATCGGTAACAACGCTGTAAAGGTTGAAAAAACAAGCAGCACAAATATTACGGTTGATGTACCTGATTATGACAATAAGATTAAAAACTTTGGCGTTATTTTAGATACTGTTGAAATTGGAAATTCATCAATTTCAACTGTTCCTGTAACAGTAACATACACTGATGGCTCATCAGAAAATGTTGATGTAAATCTTTACAGACCTGACTCATATGCTCCGACGGGATATCCTGTTGCAGTTGAAAATGTATGGTTTAACAGAATGTACATCGCAGAAGGCTTATATGCATTAAAGCCTGTTGAGGCAGGAATAAATCCGTTTGGACTTTATCCGTCTGAGATACCTGTTGATATTACAAAGACAGTTGCAAGTCTTACCTTCAACTCAATTTCTGTTGACTACAATATTTTAGCAATAACAGGCTTCAGCTATACAAATGCAGAGCTTGATAAAATTTCGTATGAAAACGACGCTGCGCTTGATGAAATAACAAAAACAAACGCTCAGTCAGTCATAAAAACAAATACTGCAATTGTTGAGCTTTACAACAGAGGCTTTACTCTTTATGTAACAGCAGCTATGGCAAGTGAAGCAGAAGCAAAAATTGTAAAGGCGAACGAGGTTCTGGCAGGCGGAGATGATACAACAGAAAAAGTTCTTTCGTTTGACGCGGTTGTAGACTTCAGCGATACTAAGGCAGTCGGTACTGTTACAATGGTAAATACAACAGACGCAGACCAGGATTATATCCTTGTTATAGCAGCTTATAACGGAGATAAGCTTTTGAATCTCAGTATAGGAACACAAAGCACTCTTTATAAAGATACACCAAGCACAACAAAGACAATATCAATGAATAAAGAAGCTAGCGCTACTAAGTATAAGGTTCTTATCTGGAAGAGTCTTGACTCGTTAGAGCCGCTTGGAACGAGTGAATAATTTAATTATAAAAATACCGGGGGCGGAGAAATCCGCCCCGGGTAAAAATATTTTGAAAAAGAGCATTGGTATTGCTACTGCTGTTTTTTGAGATAAATAAGAAAAGAAAAAGGAGATTATCTATGAAAAAGTTTCTATCACTAATGTTAGCGGTAATTATGCTTTCGCTTTTACCTGTTTCAGCAGCACTTGACGATAGTGAAGCTAACATTTCTCTGTCGGAATATTTTAACTATGACATCTTTTTCAAAAAAGGTTCAACATTTTCGAGAACTACGGTTTTCCCGAAAAAAATTTATGACGGAACAAGATTTGAAATGGACAATACCATAAAAGTGGGGAATATTAATTATTGTCTCTTGGGAGGAATGGACGGAGAAGTAAATGATACGGTTATGGTATCTGACGGTGCGCTTACGCTCACCTTGGGTGATACCCCTTACAAGAAAATCGGTTTTATTGCGTTTACCGAGGAGGAAAGCTCAGCTATAACAGCAACGGTAAAATATAAAAACGGTACCGAGGAAAATGTGGAATTTACAATCCTTCCGATGATTGAGGCGGCTTCCTTCAGCGTTTCTATGGATATAGCGCTAAAAAAAGGAGGCTCAGCAAGAGCGCCGGAGGCTGTTGAGGGAACAGATGAGGTTTTCTTAAATTCCTATGAAATCTCCCCTTCAAATTCGCTTAATATTTCTCAGCTTGTTTTCAATGCTTCACAAAATCCGTATATAATCGCGGCTGTGACAACCGTTTCATATACGGGAAGCGAGCTTGAGGATTTGTCTGACAGGGTAATTTCAGACAATTTTGACAGCTACAAGGATAAGAAGCCGAGTGACCTTGCCGATACTGACCTTGAAAATCTGGAAAGCTTGTACAATGCGCTTCTTACCGCAAAGGAAGCAGGTAAAGAAATTGCAACAGACGATAATATTTTAAAGATATACAACCTTAAAGAAGCTTATAAGCTTTATTCTCTTAAAAAATCTTTATATACTGAAATTAACGATATATACTTTTACAAGGATTATCTCAACGCTGATTACGAAGCTTTGGAGGACAGTGATGTCGAAAAGCTGGATAATCTCATAGAATATTATGAAGAAGCCAATGAAATAGATATGGAAGTATATAATACTTATCTTACATATTTTGATATGACAGACGAGTATGTTATAGATATTTCAGATAAGGACATTATTGTTGCACTTAAAGAAAATTATCTCGATTATAAATATGAAAAAGAGCTGAAAGAGGAAATTGAAGCATTATATGCAAAAATAGGAGATAAAACGGTTTCTGATATAGAGGAAGATGATATTGCTGATTTTGAAGCGATTATAGCTCTTTTTGAAGAAGCAAGAGAAAACGGGATAGCAATTGATGAAGAAAAAGCGTCAAAGCTTGAATCGGTTTTTTCAAATTATACAAGATTCAATAATTCCGAAAAAGATATTTATTATGATTTGTCTCCTTATTTTACGGGAAGCATTGTAGCTGACGCAGGCGAAAAAGGAACGGCATGGGGTATAACGGACGGTACTGACATGATTGGTTATTCCACCACAGCTTTCAAAGGCTTCTTGACAGACGGAATATATTACAGCAACGGTCCTTACAATTTTGTGTGTAATGACAGCGGCTGGGATAACGACCCTGTGATACCTAAAGAAAATGAAGTTTACCGTACACCTGTTGAGATTGGCTTTAAAATGAGTGACAGCTACGGTATAAACGGTAAAAATGCTATTTTAATAGGTGAGACAGAGGTCGCAGCTTTAAACAGAGTGCAAACCGTTAACATAAAAGGCTCAGGCAGAATGACAGACAGAATTTTCATGGTTGCAACACTTAACGCAAGCGGTAATACCGCCTTGAAGATTGCGCTTAATTTTACGGACGGAACAAGCCTTGTGCAGAACAGATATGTTATTCCCCGTGAAGCATGGGGAACTATGATTGGTATGTATTTTGCACCAAGATATGTTCTTACAAACGGCGTTGTTTCTGTTGCACAGAGCAATTCTGTTTCTGTAAGAGGTATTTCTCTTATAATTCCTGAAGGAAAAACTATAAAGGATATTGATATCTCAGGCTACAACGGCAATGTGGCAGTTCTTGCCGTAACTGAAACTCCGATAGCAAATGCTGAATTTTTATCTAAGGCAGGCGCACAGTGGGAAAAGGTAAAGAATATTGATATATCTTCTGTAAACAACGAGCATATTTCTGATATACGCGATATGGTTTCATATGTATACGAAGCGGACGAAAGAGGTATCGCGTATACGGATTTCGGTGCTGATACAGAAAAAATTGAAGCAATGAAAGAAATGGTGCTTAATGTTACCGCTGAAACTTACAGAGAAAATGAAACAACTGTTATTTCAAAAATTAATTTTACCGTACCTGTTTCAAAAGACAGCTTCGAGGATAAAATTACTGTACTCAAAAACGGCAGTAAAGCTGATAATTTCAGCGTAGCGTTATCTGCTGACGGCAAGGCGGCAAATATTCGTATACAGGAATCCAGAAACGGCGGAAATATATACAGTATTACTGTTTCAAAGGATTTACAGATTGAAAAGTATAATGAGCTCACATTAGGAAATGATTATTCATATCAGTATACAGTTCCGGATTATATATCATATACATATGACAATCAGACGCTTTGGCTTACGAACAATTCAAAAACAGCTCAGAATTATTTCGCCGCAGCTTCATTGAGAAGCGAAGATGAAAATACAACTTACACAATAGCAAGCTTTACAGGAAAGCTTGAAGCCGGAAAGACGGTTGATAACAATGCTGTACTTTCTGCAACTGTTATCCAGAATAGTCATGTTACTTCTGTTTTATGGGACGATAAAATGAAAACAATAAGCAATGACGAAACAATTCCGGAATATAAAGGTGAAGAAGACAACACCGCGAATTATGACGAGCCTTCGTTTACACTTAAAGATAACAGTCTTAAGGTTGCAGGCTACACTCCTTCAAAGCTTTCGGGTAAAATCGTTAATATGCTTATAGAGGACGATAATGGAAGGGTAATATATGCAGGCTCACAGAAAACCTCGAAAAACGGCTACTTCTCATTCACACCTGTATTTCCGACAAGCGTATATTATCAGTCTTTTAATATGAATATATCTGTCGGCGGAGACGATTTCGCCGCTCCTCATAAATTGGAAACCGAGGTGTATTTTTCTTCGGCAGGAGAACGAATGACATTTATAGAGGAGTTAAAGAAAAAACAGGAAAGCGAGATAATAGCTTTAGTTGATGAAATAAAGAAGGTGCTTGCGCTTGACTTTGCACCGTCAAACGCTATTTCAGACAGCGAATTCGGAAAAGCAATATTCAACAATAAAAATCTTCTGGATTCACAGAATCCGTATCTTACACAGTCAAACTTAAAAATAATGGCTATACTTGCCGCATATTCGGGTAACGATTCTTCAATACTTTTCACAGCCGAAAATGAGTTTATGTATGACGATATTATGAATTATTCCGGTATAGATATCGGTGGAGTTACACTTTACAGTATATATAAAAACGCCATATCTCAGGAAGGAAAAACAAAAGTCCGCAATATGCTGATGGGAAATGTGTATAATGACAGAACGGCACTTATTGATGCGATAGAAAGAGCAGTATTCTTATGTGCGCTTAATTATCCGGTTACAGGCGGTACAGGATATGTTAAGGATACGCTTACAGCTCAGAATGCCAACGCTGCGGGCGTAAATATTTCAAACTATCTGAATACAGCTGACAAGGTGGCGTTTAATACAGCAATTGTAGGAATGAAGGGTAGCTTTACAGATATAGCAAGCATAGAAGCATTTATAAGAAATTATGTTGCTCCGGCTTTACCTGTAATCCCCTCGGGAAGCTCCTCGTCTTCGGGAGGCGGCGTAACCTCTACAATGAAAACATCAGGTGTTGTGGAAAATTCGGCAGTTCCTGTTCAGCCGACTGTTATTTTTAATGATGTAGCTTCGGAGCATTGGGCTTATCAAAATATTATTTCTCTTTACAATAAAGGAATAATTTCAGGAAAATCACAGGGAATTTTTGCACCTGACGACAATATCACAAGAGGTGAGGTTGTAAAAATTCTGTGCGTTGCATACGGCTTTAAGGCTGAAAATGTATCTCCATTTTCCGATACAGCAGGTAAATGGTACGAAAGCTATGCAGCAGCAGCGTATGAAAACGGAATTATAACAGGAATTTCTGCTGACAGCTTTGGCGGAGATTTGCCGATTACCAGACAGGATTTATCTACAATATTATGCAGAATTTCAGAGAAAAACGCAGAGACAGAGCTTTTATTCTCGGATAGTGATATGATAGCAGAATATGCGAAGCCTGCTGTTAAATATATGTATTCTAAAGGAATTGTAAACGGTTTTACTGATAATACCTTCAGACCTTACGATTTATGCAGCCGTTCACAGTGCGCTAAAATAATTGATTTATTCTTAAAATCGGAATAATTATCGGAAAGGAGCATTTAATATGAAAAAATTTACATCACTGCTTATACTTTTTGTGTTGATGTTTTCATCTTTTGCTGTAACATCTGCTGCTTCTTTTTCCGATACCAATGACGAGGCAGTTGAAGTTATTGCGGGCTTAGGTCTGGTTAACGGATATGAGGACGGAACATTTTTGCCTGAAAATACTTTAACAAGAGCAGAGTTTGCTCAGATTATTGCTAATCTGTATTCATATGGTACAGATGAGGTGCGCGCTTGGAAAGAAATATTTTTCAGAGAAGAAAGCGAGGACCTTGAGCTTGTTGTAAGCTTCGAGAAAGAAAAAGAAAGTATCTATTCTGATGTTGAAACAAACCATTGGGCATATGGTCCTATAATGACAGTAACAGAGCTTGGGCTTATGACAGGTATGGGAAACGGAGAGTTTCATCCTGAAAGTCCCGTTACATTGGAGCAGGTATACAAAGTAATGATTTGTATTCTGGGATATAATATACGAGCTGTTGCAAAAGGCGGCTGGCCGTCAGGATACAGAGCGGTTGCGACAGAGCTTAAGCTTAATTCGGGAGTAAACTCATCAGGGAATGCTTTAAGGGGAGATGTTGCCCGTATAATTTACAACGCTTTTGATGTTGAGATACTTCAGCTGGATGGCGTCGGCGAAAGCAACACATACCATACAATAGCAGGCGAAACCTTCCTTACACAGGAAATCGGTGTTACATATGTTGAAGGTCTTATGACCGACAACGGTATATCCGATTTGGAGGGTGTAACAAACGGTTATGATATGAATATAACCGTAGGCGGACGTACGCTTCGTCTGACCGAAGAAACACAGTATTTAAGAGACTTTTTGGGAAGAAATGTAAAAGTGTTCTATAAGTATGACGATGATAACAATACTGTAGTTTATGGACAGCTATACGGCGATGAGGAAATTGTAACCTTTGACGCCAAGGATTTTGTAGATTATACAGTATCTGAAATTGTGTACACAGATAAAAACGATAACAGAAAAACTCTGAAACTTGCTTCAGGCACAAAAATGATATACAACAAGACAGGCTTAGACACATTTTCAAAATCAACCTTTGAGGTAAATAAGGGTACTGTTTCTGTTGTTAAAACAGGAAGCTCGGGATATGACCTCATAATTGTTGATGCATATACTACTTTCTACGTTGATTCGGTAGATACTGTAAACAAAAAGCTTTACAGCATAACGACTCTTTATAAAAACGGAATACTCGATTTGTCAGACGAGGATAAGAATTATACAATATATACCGAAGACGGAAAAACAGCAGATTTTAACTATCTTAGCTCCGGTATGATTCTGAGTATCAGCGAAAGTGACGGCTACACAGGAATATATGTTTCAGGCACTAAGGTAAACGGCTTTATGATTTCGGATTTATATACCGAAAATGATATTCAGCTTATCGGTAACGGAACCGACAGCTATGCTTTATCGGGAGATTTTATTGAGCTTAAAGGTCTTTCGGGAGTAAAGGTAGGAAAAACCTATACACTTTATATTGACGCTTTCGGCGAGGTAGTTAATATCGCAGAAGAAAAAGACGGCGGCGTAATTGCGGCACTTATGGTCGGAATAAAAGCAGACGGCGGTCTTTCTGATGATGTTTCAATGAAATATTTTACCCAGGAGGGTGAAATGAAAATAAGCTATCTGGCTGACAAAGTAACCTTTAAAAACGAAGCAGGCGTGGAAACCTCTTATAAGGATGCTTCTCAGATTGAAGGTCTTATGACGAATTACAGCGGTCTTATAAGAATAGGTTATGACAGCAATAAGGATATAAACTATATTGAGCTTGCAGGTATTCAGAAGGCATTTGACAACGATGAAAACAGACTCGTGAGATTAAGAATTTCCGATACAGTTGAGCCTACCGAAAAGGTAACTGCATATTATAAAATACATCAGGGCTTTGAGGGTAAGGTTATTGTGTCGGGTAATACAAAAGTATTCAGATATAACCCTGATATGAAGGAAGACGACGATCAGTATGCAATAAGCAATATAGGCGTTTTTTCAAACGATGCACGCTATGAAATATTTGCTTATACAACCGTTGCCGATTCTCATGTTGCGGACTTCATTGTATATGAGGATGAAGTTACAAAAGGTATTGGACCTTCAAACAAAACCTTTGCACTTATAAAAAATATCAAAAAAGGTCTTAACGATAAGGGTGACCCTGTAAATGTTATAACTGCTTTTGTAAACGGACCTTACGAAACTAAGCTTTACTGCGAAGACGAGGTTTTAAATAATATTTATGATATCTGGGAAAGAACAGAGGTTTATGAAGGCGATACTTATATCGGCGGAAAATATAAGCTGGAAATGGGAGATATTATAAGATATTCGACTTTGGCGGACGGAGTTACTCTCGACAAGATATACCTTATCTTTGATGAAAATGCCATAAATCCGCATTCAGGCGGACAGGGACATCTTGCCGGCTCTATCGGATATTTTGATTCTCAGGATTTTACACACTCAATGCCATATGCAGTAACCCCTGCCGGTGACGGATTTTCTTCATACAGCTTATACTGGGCGGCTGAAGAACTCAGAAATGTTTTGTTCTATCCTGTTCTCTTCCGTCCGGGCGAAATCAGGCTTACATCGCTTGATTTATCTGTAAATGAGTATTCAGATGAAAAAATGGGTGTAAATTATGCTCTTGAAAGCTATTCGACCGGTCCTACAAACTTATTTACGGTTTATGTTATAGACGGAAACACAATAAGAGCTGAAACAACCTCTATTAATACTTATGAAATAGCCGGAAACGAATGTGACAGATACTTTATGTCTACACGTGTCGGTCAGACGCAGAACGGATTTTGTATAAGAGGATATACAAAATAAAGAAAATGATAAAGAGCAGTAAAGAAAAAGTGAAGTGAAAAGAGGGGGATAATTCGTATGAAAAACCTGAAAAAATGTTTATGCATAATTACAGCTTTTATGATTTTGTCTTCTGTTAATGTTTTTGCTGCGAGAGAAGAGACTTCGGTTATCCCGAAAAATTATAAAGTTATTATGGCGGAAGAATCTATGCTCGGAATATGTGACGGAGAATTCTCCGTCCTTTCCGGGAGTCCGAAAAAATTGAGCGAGACACTTATGCTTCCTGTCAGATATTTGTTTGAAAGTCTGGGATATACTGTTTCTTACGAAAACGGTGAAGTAAAAATCACAGGTGATAATTCCATATCCTTGAAGGTTGACATTAATACCGCCAAGGTAAACGGTGAAGAAGTTATACTGTCATCAGACAGCGTAAATATAAACGGTGTTTTCTATGTCAGTGCGGATATTTGCGGGCAGACAGAATATAAGCATTATATTTCAAAAGACGGACTTTTTGTATTATACAGCGGTGAATATGATTCCCAAAGAGAAAAAGACCTTATGAAGCTTCAGGGCGTTTATATGGCGACAAACGGGAAAACAAGCGGAGATGCATTTCCGAAAGCGCCTGTAAATAACTTTGAGGCAGCTAAAGAGGAAGCCAGAAAAAGAGTTTCTGTTTACGGAAAAGAATACCCTGTTTATATATTTGTAAAGGGTGGCGAATACCGTTTTTCAGATTCGGTAACATTTGATAAAACAACCTTTGGTGATGAAGAAATTGAAGGTGTCAGCGTAATTGGCTATGACGGTCAGCCCGTATTTACGGGGGCAACCTCTATTAATCCTGAAATGCTTACTCCGATAACAGATGCCGCAACGCTTGCAAGGCTCCCGAAGGAGAGCAGAGGCAAGGTTGCATATATGGATCTTACAAAAGAGGGGATTACAGGTCTTTCCAAAAATGATGTTTCGTTTCCTTATATATATGTAAACGATGTACAGCAGATTCAGTCAAGATGGCCGAACAATGAGTTTGCTCTTGTAAAAAGTGTGCCTGTTTACGGTGAGTTTTGCTATGAAGAGGTAAATCCTGACCGTTGGACTTTGGCAAACGATATACGAATAAACGGATTTTTTGACGCTGATTATTTCTACGGTACCAGTAAGGTGCTTGGAATTGACGCAGACGCAGACCGTATAAAAACGGCAGGACCGAGCTTTTCCATATACAGGGCAGGCTCCAGATGGTATGCAAGAAATCTTCTTGAAGAAATAGATATGCCGGGAGAATGGTTTGTCGACAGAGAAACAAACATACTCTATTTCTATCCTCCGTATACTCTCAAAAACTCTAAATTTGAAATATGTACATTCCATAATAAGCCAATGATTCAGATCCCTCAAACGAATAATATTTCATTTGAGAATATTAAATTTACAAAAACCGGTGATGTTGCAATAAATGCTACACTTGCAAAAAATGTTTCCGTAAAAAACTGTGAATTTACATTTATACAGGGAAGCTATGCGATTGTTGCAGACTCCTCACAGGATGTTTATATAGACGGAAACTATGTTTATAACTGTGCAGGCGGTTTTATTTATGCAAGAACAGGTAATGTAAACACGCTTGAAAGCGGAAATGTGAACATCACAAATAACCGTATCATTGCCTGCGGATATGACCCTTCATATATAAACGGCGTTATATACGGAGGTTATAACTCACCTGAAAGAAATGCAAGCGTAGGAACTACAATCAAAAATAATATTTTCCAAGACTGTAACACTGTTTATGCTGTGTCAATGCCGGGTGTTGATATTAAGGTGCTTAACAATGAGATTGTAAACCAGTCCAAAAATATTCACGACGGCGGAGCGATTTATTTCGGAAGAGCACATTCGCTTAGAGGTCTTGAGGTAGCGTATAACTACATTCATCACTTAAACCGCGATAATTTCTTCTGCGGTATTTACAACGATGACGGATATTCAGGGGCAGACTGGCATCATAATATTTTGTATAATATGAACAGACCTTGTATTGTCGGACTTGGTATGGATATGAAATATATGTATAACCTTTGTATAGACAATGTTCAGGGAGGAACTGTCGGCTCACGTATGACCTGGGGAGAGCTGTATGCAACAGGTGGAGGCTTGTATAAAGAGGCTGAAACCGCATTAAAGGCGAACCCTGCCTATGCTGATAAATTTCCTGAAATGGCTGAATCTTTAAAAAGAGAGCCTTACGGTGCACCGTGGAACAGCGTTGTTTTCGGTAATGTCGGTATAGGCTCAGGCTCAATAGCAGGTACAGAGGGAGAGCTTGCGCAGTACGGTGCAAAAACAATCGAAAGAAGCGGTAAGGAATTTAATATTGAAGGACTTAACAGTACATTAAGCGGTAATCCACAGTATGATTACAGCGACGATTATTTTGTGGATTCAGAAAATCAGAACTGGAGCATAAATCCGGAAAGTGAGCTTGCAAAGGAATATCCTGAGCTTCTTGAAATTAAGATGGAAGAAATCGGTATATCAGCAGGCTATGAAAATCTTGTGAACGAGAACGAAAAAAGCTTTAAACAGCGATCACCGTATAACGGACAGTCTTCAGTTCAGACAAAGGACCTTCGCTTTTCCTGGGATCCGTATCCGGGTGCAACAAAATACAAGCTTGTTGTTGCAACTGACCATAATTTGCAGAATGTTGTGTTTGAAAAAGAATTTACCGAAAACGGTGACAACAATTCCTATATAACTTCAGATTTGAGCCTTGACACAGTTTATTACTGGAAGGTTTATGCAATAGGTGTATCCCGTCAGGCAAGCTTTGTCAAAGAAAGCATAGGTGCGCCTTATGGATTTAAAACTGCAAAGAAAAATGAGCTTAATAAAGAAAACTTGAAAATTGCTATCGACAGCTTTACACTTCTTTATAATGAAATTAAAAGCGGTCAGTATGAATATGACGAGGAGTTTATAAAGCTTGCCGATGAAATTACAGAGCATGCGAACAGAATTTATAAATCTCCTGAAAGTCAGGAACAGATTGACGCACTTGAAGAAGAAATATACAGCCTGGTAAAGCGTTCACCGTTTTATATGATGGTTGAATTTAAAACACCTTCCTTCCTGAGCGACGCAGCTTCGGAATGGAAAACATATTCAGGCGGAAGCAATTCAACAACAACCTACGAGGGCGGTGTATTCAGCTTTAAGAGCGATGGCGTGAGAGACGACGCAACTGTGGCTACTGATACTGCCGACAGCATAGTATGCTTCCAGCTTAAGCTTGATTCTTTGGGAGACGGCGGAGAATATCAGGGCTTTGATTATAAGATGGACAGCATAGGTCAGAGTTATTTGTTTATATTCAAAGAGAGCATTATGGAGTTTCAGAAGGAGGGCAAGTATCTTCTGGAATTACCGAACTTTGGCGTAAAAGCAGGGGAATGGTTTGATGTCGAGCTCGGTGCCATCAACGCGCCTGGCGGTGTGTTACAGTTTGCAAGAATAAACGGAAATGTTGTATTTGCAGCATTGGACCAGACGCCGACTCAGGTGCGTGAGGGCGGATATTTCAGAATAAGAAAAAATTCAACAGGAAATATTCATATGCGTCCTATGGAAAATATACCAGAAAAATCGTCTCTTATAAAGGATATTTATAAATCGTTTGCAAATCCTGCAAATGAAATTCATCTTGCTTGTCTGTCAAAAGGTGTTAATGAGCTTATAGAGATGGATAGCGCAATGTTTCTTGCTTTGGATAAAACAAAGTTTTCCGAAAGAGTTTACCCGATTTTAAAAGAATCCGGGGTAACAATAGAAGGAACTGATTTTACAGAATACAAGGCTTTTATAACTCAGTATGCAGTTTTGGAAGCGTATAATCAGGGACTTGACGCACATCTTTTTAAAAACAATGTGGATCTTATATACAACGATATAACACAGTTTGAAAAAATAGATGAAAACGGAGTTAACCTTTACAGCTTTGCGCAGGAGAAGCTAAAGGATATTGACCTTAATGTTATTAATAACAAAACCTTAAAGGGTGACTGCAATACCTTTGATGAGCTGCGCTTCAGATACGCACAGAATGTATTTATAAGAAGTATGAATGTATGCGGACCTACATTTGCCGCTGATACATCGTATATGTATGATATTCTTACCAAGCCGAATATGGATTATCTCGGAATAGATATAGATGATTATCTTGCTCTTGATGACGCGAAGAAAGAAGAAGTGCATGAAATTATAGGCAGAAACGGCGTAAGTCAGGAGCGTACTGTTGATGAGCTGGTGGCTGAAATTCATGATACGGTTAATGCTGTGAAATAGAGATTTTATAACAAATATTCAAATAAAACTAAGGGGTAAATTTATGAAAAAAATCATTTCTGTATTAATTATAATGCTTCTTACTATGACTACCGTAACGGTTTTTGCTTCTTCGGAAGCTGTAATTTATGTTTCCGTAAACGGAAGCGACACAAGCGGCAACGGCTCTTTGGGAGCGCCTTTTGCAACTGTGAATGCGGCTATGGAAAAAATCAGAACAATGACAAAAACCGCTTCTGTTGATGTGGTTATACAAGAGGGCATTTATTCTGCGGAGAAGCAGATGGCGTTTGTAGCTACTGACAGCGGAAATGAAAGCTGCAAAATCACATACAGGGCAGAAGGCGATGTTGTGATAACAGGCGGAATAACAGTTGACAATAATGATTTTAAAAAGGTTTCAGACCCCGAAATTCTTGTAAAACTAAGAAAAGAGGTACGCGGTAAGATTTATGAGCTTTCGCTTAATGATTACGGGCTTTCGGATTTGAAGAGAACAAAGCTTTTTATAGATGATAAAAAGCAGACTGAAGCCCGTTATCCGAACAGCGGATATATAACTGTTTCAAATGAAGAAAACGACAGTACGGTTTTGTGCAGCGATGAAAGAGCTGCTTTCTGGCAGAATGCGTCGGACGCATATATAGCAGGCTCATTGGGCGCTACATACTTCTGGGCAGAGACAGCTATCAGGAAAATTGATTCAAGCGGAAATATGACGCTTGGCTCAGATGTCAGAAATAATGCTGAAATATTTGTTACTAATCTGACAGAAGAAATTGATACTGTCGGTGAATATTCTGTTGACAGCAGCAGAGGAATGCTTTATTGCTATCTTCCTGATGATTACCTTGATAAAAAAATTGAAATTATTTCAAATAAATTGAAAAATACTTTGATTACGCTGACAAATGTTTCCGACCTTTCGTTTGAGGGGATAACCTTTGATAAAATCCCTACCGGTGTATTTGTTATGACAAATTCAAAAAATATAAGTGTAACAAACTGTAATTTCAGATATATTCAGGCTGATTATACAATAATAAGCTCAAGCGGACAGAATGTTCTTATTTCTTCAAATACAGCATATGGAACGAGCGGAGGCTTCATTGCTTTTTCGGGCGGTGACAGAAGTACGCTTACTCCCGGAAATAACATTGTTTCGGATAATCTTATAACAAACTGCGGAGATAAGCTGTCGTTTATAAACTTTATGATAGGCGGAGGCGCTAACTCTGAATCTGCTGTTGCGGATTGTATCGGAAATAAGATTCTGAACAATGTAATCGGAAATTGCAGTTCGGTGTATGCAATTTCATTCCCCGGAAACAACAACGAGATAAAATATAATGAAATTTACAATGTCGGCAGACAAATTTCAGACGGCGGGGCGATGTATTTCGGGCGAAGTGTTACAAAATACGGTAATGAAGTGGCATACAACTACATACATCACTTGAATAAAAATAATATGTATGCAGGCTTTTATGCCGACGACGGTTACAGCGGAATTAATTTTCACCATAATGTAATGTATAATATGTTCCACCCGATTCATCTCGGACTCGGAATGGATGTGAAAATAAACAATAACATTTCTGTTGATACGGTAAACGGTATAAAATCGGGAACAAGAATGACATGGGGATATCAGAAGGGAAGTAATATTTATTACGAAATGGAGCGCCTGATGTCTGACAGTAATCTGAAGGCCCTTTTTGAAAGGGAATATCCCCTTTTAAAAGGTGCGCTTGCCAGAACTCCGTTTTTTGCACCGTATAATTCGGAAATTACAGGGAATGTTTTGTTTGGAACACGCTATTCATTCTCTGAGATTGCGTCGCATAATTATAAATATAACGGCAGTCTTGTGATTGAAGGAGAAGACAAGGTTTCAAGAATTGACGATGCGATGAAAAGTGCAAATGTTGTAAATGAAATTAAAGCATACGGCGCTGTTATTACAAATTCAAGCGGAGCTGATATAAATGGAACTGACGCGGGAAACCCGTCTTTTTACAGCTATGACAGCAGTGTTTTTTCAGATTATGAAAATCAGAACTTTAATCTTACAGACAGCCTTACAGGTCAGACAAAATACATTAACAGTAATTCTACAGCCAACCTTATTGATATGGATGAAATCGGTATTTCGGATACAGCGTTGTTCACTAAAGATTCACAAATAAATGTAAGAGCGTCTTATTCCGATAATAAGCTGATTGTGTCATGGGACAGACCTGAAAACGCTTCTTTATACAATATTACCGTGACGGATAACAACGGTTATTCCGATACAAAAAGTATTTATGATAATAATCTTGAAGCTTCAGTCGAATTCAGCGGACTTACAGAAGGACAAACATATTATATAACTATCAATACAAAAGAGCTTGCAAGGCAAAATATTTCATCTTTATCATCAGAAAGCTTGTCGTTTACAATTCCGTATTCAAATGATAATTCATCTTTGGTGTATGCAATAAGCCTTCTTGATGACAGGATAAAATACTACGAGGCTTACGGTTATGAAAATCAGATATACGAGCAGATGAAAAGTCTCAGTGCATCGTTAAAAGCAGCCACTCCTACTGACGAAACAGAAATAGAGCTTGCTGAAAACAGTATATATACATTGCTTGTTTCTTCAAGAAATGAAATATATGAGCAGGATTGCCGTATAACAAACTGTGAAGCGCTGGATTACAGCAGTAAGGTGAATGTTACGGCTGTTGGCTTTGAGCCTTACTCATTGGTTACTGTTCTTGTTACAAATCCGGGCTCTGCGCTTGAAAATCTGTCTCAGGAAAACAAATCAATAGTAAGATATACAAATATTGCAAAGGCTGACAGTCTCGGTAGTGTGACATTTAATTTTGATACAAAAATTAAAGATATTGATATGCCCGGAGAATATAATGTATATATAGCCGGAAGTGATGGAAAAACAGCGTCAGGCAGTTATATCTACGGAACTGTTGAAACATCGGATGTGACCTTTAAGGTGAAGAACGGTCTTGTTGATGATACTACGGGAGAAAGTACGGACCTTACAGTAAATGCAGAGGATTTGTATCTTTATGTTGGTAAAGATGTACAGATATCTCTGGATATTTCTTCAAGATTATCAGAAAATATTCAGCCTGAGGTTGTACTTGGAATATATGGTTTATCTGAAAGACTTCTTGATGTGTTTACACACAACAGTACACTTCTTGAGAAAAACAGCGCTGAAACTCTCAGCGTCACAATTAAAATCCCTGATAATTATGACAGAAATTCAAGAATTGAGATTATGATCCTTGACAGCCTTATGCTGTTAAAACCGCTTACAGTAAAAAGAATTATTACATCGAAAAATTAAAGGTGGAGTGTTTTATGCAATTATATGTAAACAATGTACAGGAGCTTTATGAGGCTCTTGAAAATACAAATGCTTCAGGTGAAAAAACAGTTATTAATCTGAAAAAAGGCCGATATGAAGTGCTTGAAACAATAAAGCTTGCGGGTAATGTTGAAATAGCAGGTGAAGAAGGTACTGTTTTTGCAGGTACAAAAAGAATAGATATAACAAAGGCAGAAAAAATCGGCGGAATATATAAGCTTGATTTGAACAGCTGCGGCATATCCGACTGCGGAAGCTTTGGAATGGGTCCATATGAAGATTTTTGGAATAAATACGATATTCCGAAGCCGCATATGGATGACGAGGGACCTTCGCTTGAGCTTTATTACGGCGATACAAAGATGAATATTTCCCGTTACCCTGAAACTGGATTTTTAAACATAAAAGAAGCTTTAGGTCCTACCAAAACTTTCTTTATGGATAAAAAAAGCGGTACTCTCGAAGGGATTTTTATTCCTTCTGATGTCGACTTTTTCAGAAATGACAATACTGAGAATATGCTTCTTATAGGATATTGGAATGTTGATTGGGCAACGCAAAGGCATACCATTGATTCCTTCGATAGAGAAAAGGGGATTATAAAAGTAAACGAGCCTTACCACAGTATGGGCGGATACCGTGACGGAGAATGTTATTCAGGCGAAATCGGCGGTAAGTTTTATGTAATAAATGCAATTTCACAGGTGAAAAAACAGGGTGATTGGTTTATTGACAGAAAAAAAGGCGAGCTGTATTTTATTCCTTTTGAAAATCAAGAGTATATTGATGTAGCTGTTTGTGAAAATATGTTTGAAGGCGAAAATATAAAAAATGTAACAGTAAAGAATATTGAGATTACCCGCTTAAGAAAATCTGCTTTCAAATTTACAGGCTGTGAGGATATACATATAGAGGGCTGCAAAATGTATAATGCAGGCGCCTGGGGTGCTATTTTGGATTGGTGCAGCAATTCAAGCGTTTCTTACTGTGAAATTTATAACACCGGCGGCGGTGGGATTGCAATGTCAGGCGGTGACAGAAACACACTTAAATCAAGCGGTTGTGTTGTGAACAATAACACAATTCATGATATAGCATACTGGCACAGAACTTATCTTGCAGGAATAGAGCTGAACGGAGTAAATGTTATCGCCAGAGAAAATTATATATATGATGTTCCTCATTTTGCAATAGTATTTCAGGGGAATAATCATGTTATTGAGAAAAACCGTATAAGAAATGCTTGCTATGAATCAAACGACGCAGGCGCTATATATGCAGGAAGAGATTATACCTGTCAGGGTACTGTAATAAGATATAACTATCTTTCAGATTTACTTGGATTTGAGGGCAGAGGCTGTATCGGAATTTACTTTGACGACGGAATGTGCACTGCTGAGGTTTACGGAAATATTCTTGTAAATATGCCATATGTTGCTATTTTAATCGGAGGAGGAAGAAATTTCGATGTGCATGACAACCATTTCTTTGATTGTAAAATAACTGTTATGTTTGATGACAGACTTGACAGATGGTCAGGCGGTAATAAAACACATCTGCGACATCTTGAAGAAGTTCCGTACAGAAGCGAAATCTGGAAAGAGGCGTATCCTTACCTTTATAATATTCTTGAGGATGAGCCTACTCTTCCGAAATACAACAAATTTTACAGAAATGTGGTTATAGGCGGAGACGGAATAACAATGTCAGGCGAGAAGCTTGAAAAATATATGGAGCATTATGATAATATATATACTCCGCTTGATACAAACACTCCGCATGTATGGCATCTTGAAAAATGGTTTTATCTTACTGATAATCTTTAAAAGAGTATAAATAGTGGGACTGTGACAAAATAACAGCTTAAAATTAAAGAAAAATGAGGACGATTGCAAGTTGC
>CAZHZL010000006.1:0-61006 GCA_964537245.1 uncultured Oscillospiraceae bacterium | reverse complement strand
TTAATATATACGACACAAACCCACCTGAAAATGGTGGGTTTGTCAGTAGTCTGAAATCAGCAGTTAAAACTGCTGATTTTTTAATTCTGTTATTGCCATATGAAGCGCATTTTTCGCAGATTGCTCGCGTACCTTCTGTCTGTTTCCTGTAAAATAAAATCTCACAGCGTCGCTTCGTTCTTTTGTTGCTATTCCGATATATACAAGTCCGACGGGCTTTTCTTCCGTACCGCCTCCGGGACCTGCAATACCCGTTACCGAAACTGCAATATCCGCGTTGCAGTATTTAAGCGCACCTTCTGCCATCTCTGTTGCTGTTGCCTTTGAAACTGCGCCGAAGGCTGCAAGTGTTTCTTCTTTTACTCCGCACAGCTTCATTTTCATATCGTTTGAATATGTTATAAGTCCGCCAAGATAATTTTCCGATGATCCGGGAATTGCCGTTATTTTTTCTCCGATAAGCCCGCCTGTACAGGATTCAACCGTTATAAGCTTTTTGTTTTTTTCTTTTAAAAGCTTCAGTAATACTTCTTCAAGCTCTTCGTTTTCCTCGCTGTATAAATATTCTCCTATTACATCAAGGATTTTTCCTTTAGTTTCTTCTATCAGCTCGTCACATACGCTCTTTCTTTCAGCTTTTGCAGTTATTTTTATCTGAACTTCTCCTGTTTTGATATATGTTGCGGCTGTAAGATTTTTTGTCGATTTCAATATATCTCCGAGCTTATCTTCAACCAATGACTCTCCGATACCGAAAAAGCTTAAGATTTTTTCTTCTATAATGCAGTCCGTTTTTTGCAAGAAAAAATCTGTTACAACACTTTCTTCAAGCATAATGCGGTTTTCGTTCGGAGGACCGGGAAGCATTATAACGGCTTTGCCGTCTTTTTCTATTATTACTCCGGGTGCAGTTCCGTTTCTATTTGGTATTATAGTTGAATTTTTAGGGAAATAACATTGACTTTCGTTGTTTTTTGTCATAACCTTGTTGTGCTTTTCAAAAAAATCAATAATTCTTTCCAAGCTGTTTTTATCAAGCACCAGCTTCATATCAAAAAAATCAGCAACGGTCTTTTTTGTAATGTCATCATATGTCGGTCCAAGTCCTCCTGTTGTGATGATGACATCACTTTTTTTGAAAAGTGTTTTCATCGCCCGATTAATTTCTTTTTTTGTGTCTTTAACCGCCATATGCTCATATGCTTCAATTCCGAATTTATTAATATATTTTGAAATGTATGAGGCGTTTGTGTTGACAACATCTCCGCATACAACCTCAGAGCCTATTGCCAGTATTGCTGCTTTCATTGTAAGTCCCTCCGTTTTTTTTTATTATATCTTTCTTTATTATAACCACATATTTTCAATTTGTCAACTTTTTTAAAATTTGCAAAAATATTTATATAAAACTATTGACAAGTTATTAAAGTTGTGCTATAATTTTCTCACAAACAAAAAGAGGTGAAAAAAATATGGGAAGGTCAGTATACAGTCTTATTCTTACAGATGAGATAGTTGAAGAAATTGACAAGCTCGCATACCGTGAAAATACAAACAGGTCAAATATGATTAATTCAATTTTAGCGCAGTATGTTTCAATTTCAACACCGCAGGACAGAATGAAAGAGATATTCAATGTTCTTGGAAATTTAATTGAAAAAAACGATGTTTATAAAATTGAGCCTACAAACGCAAAGGGGAGCTTTGTAATTAAAAGCGCTATGCGTTATAAATATAATCCCATAATAAAATACTGTGTGGAATTATATAAAGATACATCTTTGCACTACGGTTGTATAAAAGCGTTTATAAGAACACAAAATTTAACTCTTATCAACGCTATGAACAGCTTTTTTGAAATATTTGAGGCTGTCGAAAGAGAGTATATTGATTTTAACAGCGTGAGAAATGTTAATTTTCATAATATTTCAAACGGTAAGCTTGTAAGACAGTTTATCATAAATTCAGCCTCAAAGCTTGATGACAAAGCTGTCGGAGAAGGAATTTCAAGTTATATAGACAATCTTGATAATTCAATAAAAACTTATTTTAAATGTATTGAAAATAATATTCATCCGTATCCTTATATAAAAGAAATATATAAAGATTTTATAAAACGGCAGAATATTATTATATAAAAAAACAGGAGGGTTTTGTTATGAATGTTCAGAAATTTACACAGAAATCGTTGGAAGCATTGCAGGACTCAAAGGAGCTTTCCGTTGAATACGGAAATCCGTCGGTAGAAGAAGCGCATCTTCTGTACAGCCTTATAAAAGAAGATGAAAATTTGATTTATCAGCTTTTTGTTAAAATGAATGTTAATGTGGCGGAGTTAAGAGAAGCGTTGACAAAGGAAATTGAAAAGCTTCCAAAGCTTTCAAGACCTGACGGTAATAATATTTATGTGTCACGCGAACTTGAAATGTCGCTTAATAAGGCAGAGAATATCTCGGAGGAAATGAAGGACGACTATGTTTCCGTTGAGCATCTTGTTTTGGGAATGCTTGATAAAAATTCATCATTTATAAAAGGTATTTCAAAAAGATTCAATATCACAAAGAATACATTTCTTACTGCACTTCAGTCAGTAAGAGGTAACTCAAGAGTTACAAGCGACACACCTGAAGATACTTATGATGTTTTGAAAAAATACGGTGTCGACCTTGTTGAAATGGCGCGTAATCAGAAGCTCGACCCCGTTATAGGAAGAGATTCTGAAATAAGAAATGTTATCCGCATATTATCGAGAAAAACAAAAAATAATCCTTGTCTTATCGGTGAGCCGGGAGTAGGTAAAACCGCTATTGCAGAAGGACTTGCCTTGAGAATAGTAAAAGGCGATGTTCCGCAGGGCTTAAAGGATAAAACGATTTTTTCTCTTGATATGGGCTCGCTTGTCGCAGGTGCGAAATTCAGAGGTGAATTTGAAGAAAGACTGAAAGCAGTTTTAAACGAAGTGAAAAAAAGTGAAGGAAAAATCATTCTTTTTATAGATGAGCTTCACACAATAGTCGGCGCAGGAAAAACAGATGGTGCAATGGACGCAGGAAACCTTTTAAAGCCAATGCTTGCAAGAGGTGAGCTTCATTGTATAGGTGCAACGACGCTTGATGAATACAGGCTGTATATAGAAAAAGACGCGGCTTTGGAAAGAAGATTTCAGACTGTTTTGGTCGACCAGCCTACAGTTGAGGACACAATTTCCATACTTCGCGGACTTAAAGAAAAATATGAGATTTTCCACGGAGTTAAAATACAGGACGCAGCTCTTATAAGCGCCGCTGTGTTGTCTGACAGATATATTTCAGACAGATTTTTGCCCGATAAAGCTATCGACCTTGTTGACGAAGCATGCGCGCTTATAAGAACTCAGATGGATTCAATGCCTGTTGAGCTTGACGATATCTCAAGAAAAATCATGCAGCTTGAAATCGAAGAAGCGGCTCTTAAAAAGGAAGCAGATAAGCTTTCACAGGAAAGACTCGAAAATATAAAGGAAGAGCTTGGAGAGTTAAGAGCCTCTTTTAAAGAAATGAAAGCAAAATGGGAAAACGAAAAAAGCTCTATCGGTGATTTGCAGAAATTAAGAGAAGAAATTGATAAAACAGTTGCAGAAATCGAAAACGCAGAACGCCACTACGATTTGCAAAAGGCAGCTGAACTGAAATACGGAAAGCTTCCTGATTTACAAAGACAGCTTGAGGAAAAAGAAGAAAGTGAAAAAATTTCTGAAAATAAAAACGCACTTCTCAGAGATAAGGTTACAGAAGAAGAAATTGCAGGTATAATCTGCCGTTGGACAGGTATTCCTGTTTCAAAGCTTATAAAGAGTGAAAGAGATAAGCTTCTTTCTTTGGAAAGTATTCTTCATAAGCGTGTAATCGGGCAAAATGAAGCGGTAGAAAAGGTCGGCGACGCAATTTTAAGGTCAAGAGCAGGAATAAGCGACCCTAACAAGCCTGTCGGCTCGTTTATGTTTGTAGGTCCTACGGGCGTAGGTAAAACTGAGCTTGCAAAAACACTTTCCGAAACGCTTTTTGACGATGAAAAAAATATGGTGCGTATTGATATGAGTGAATATATGGAGAAGCACAGCGTTTCCCGTCTTATCGGTGCGCCTCCCGGATATGTCGGACACGAGGAGGGCGGACAGCTTACCGAAGCCGTAAGAAGAAAGCCTTACAGCGTTGTTCTTTTTGACGAAATAGAAAAAGCTCATCCTGATGTTTTCAACATTCTTCTTCAGATTTTAGATGACGGAAGATGTACGGATTCACAGGGAAGAACGGTTGATTTTAAAAATACTGTTATTATACTGACCTCAAACATCGGAAGCGATTATATACTTGAAGGAATAGATGAAAACGGCAATATAAAGGAAGAGCAGAGATTACAGGTTGAAAAGCTTATAAAATCCCATTTCAGACCCGAATTTTTAAACCGACTTGACGATATAGTTTTCTATAAACCGCTTACGAAAAACGAAATAACATCAATCATTGATTTAATTTTGGTAAAACTTCAAAACCGTCTTTCTGATAAGCAGCTTACGCTTTTTGTATCGGATAAATTAAAGATGTTTATTGCAGATAATGCCTACGACCCGATTTATGGCGCAAGACCTTTAAAACGCTATATCCAGAAGGAACTTGAAACGCGGATTTCAAAGCTTATTATATCAAGCGACCCACAGCCCGACAGCACAATAATTGCCGATGTGGAAAATGGTAGTATTGTTGTTAGAATTAAATAATATAAACAAAGTGTTTTTCTTTAATAAGAGAAGCACTTTGTTTTGTATTGTTGACAAAAGTATAGTTTTATGGTATATTTTAATTGAAATAGAAAAAAAGAAGGGTAGCTTTTCATAAAATGAAAAAAGCATTTTTATTATTTTGTATCTGTATTTTAATAATAATATTTTTATATATCGGACTCAAAACTCAAAATGGTATAAAGCCGATTGTTGTTGGTAACTTTGCATTAGAGAATGTTCCAAAAAATGTTGTTGTAAGTGGTGATAACTCTGGTTTGTTTTTTATAAATCACAATGATACATTGCAATCAGTTGAAATTAGTGAGACTGATTTAATTTTTTCTGATATAAAAGAAAATGTTTCTCAAATTTCAGTTGAAAGCAATGTAATTGCTGTTGTTGATAAAAATAATTTCTTCAGCTTTTTAAACGCTGAAGAAAAAGAAAATAAAAAAATTTTTTCCGATGTTATTAATGAAAAAGGAAAGACAGCTGATATATTGAAAATAACATCGGGAAATGAGTTTACAGTCGTTCTTTTTTCTGACGGTAGTGTGTATTCTGATATAAACTATTATGATACAGAAGCTGCTGGAAATTCAGATTTTATCATTTTCAATGATTGTAACATAAAAGATGTTTCAGCTTCAGAATATCAGATTTTAGCTATTGATTATGATAATACAGTGTATTATTACAGAAGTATTCCTAAAAAACAACCCATTTTTTTGAAAAAGCCTTTTTATGAAAATTTACGCAATATTTATTCATCTGCTGATGTGTCTTCATATTTACTTACAGAAAACGGAGATGTGTATAGCTTCGATAACGCTGTTTCCAAGAACGAAATCAACATTTTGAAAATGCCTGGTTTGGAAAATATAAAAGAATTAAATATCGGCTATTCGAATTGTGTAACATTAGCATACAGCAATAACGGAAAAATTTTTCATTGGGGGTTAGGATATATATATAATAAGCCTATAAAATATATTCCGGTTATTATAGTTCCTGAATTAATATATGAGGGGGATCATGTTGCACATTTTGTCGGTACAAGCTATGGAATTGTTGTTATTACAACCGACGGAACAATGAGGATAATAAAAAACTGACATTTTTGATGTTGCACACATATCTTGACAAAATATGACATTATAAGGTATAATAATATAAAGTATGGAGAATAAGGGGAATGTACTTATGGAAATGACGGAAATAATAGAAAATAAAAAATATTTTTCTGATTTCACTTTTAAACATCTCACACTATGTCTTAAAAGCTACGATGAAGGTGAGTTTTTTTCTTCGGCTATATGGGCGTCGGTGTTTATTGAGGCATTGTTGAGAGATATTTTGTTTGAAATAGACGGACAAACGCACATTGAGGAGCTTAATTCTTTGATAAGAACATTAAAATCCTTTGTATATTCAAATGATAAAACGGTATCAAATGCAAATAAAAATCTGCTTAAGGATATTGCAGGCAGAAGCGATGAAATCCGTAGTAAAAGAAACAGACTTGTGCATGATACAGGTGTGGAAAGAGGCAAAATTGATGTTGACGCCAAGGATATAAACAACAATGTTATGCAGATTATAAAGCATTATGTACGGACCGATATTGCATTAAAAATAAAGAATAAAAACAGTAAAGCCGCAGTTGTTGACGGTGTTGCACTTAAAGAGCCGACATTCCCTATATTTTTAAGTTCTATAACTCCGCATACATTTGAACAAGGCGAATTTATAAATTCGTTTTGCGAAAAGCTTAAGGAAATCGGTGTAAAGCCTGTCAGATGTACATTGACTGATTTTGATAAAAAAGACCCTATGGGGAAGGTAAAAAGTGTTATCGAAAAATGTAATGCGGTGATTGTTTTAGGTCTTGAAAGAAGTCATGTGTATTACTATAAAGATAAGGAAGGCTCATTGGAAGAGTCCGAAAGTATGCACAGAAAATATACTTCAGGTTGGTTACAGATAGAAAGCGGAATGGCAGTTGCTTTGAATAAATATATTTTTGTTTTGTGTCAGAAGGATATACACAGCGACGGAATTTTTGACAGAGGCTGGAACTCATATCTCCCGATTGAACTGGAATCACCATTGGATGTCGACTCACCGAATGTCCGTATGATGCTCCAAAAGATAAAAGAGTTTGTTGAAGAATATCAGGAGAAATAGGATAAGAATAACGGGGAAGTATGCTTCATACCTCCTCGTTATTTTTATTTATGTTTTTCTTTAATTTTAATATGTTTTTTTCTTCTTCGCTTGAATTTATATATTCCTCTTCGGCATCAATCTGAGCTTTTTTCAGGAGTTCGATAGCGTCGGTAACATCATTGAATAATTTAAAATACATTTTTTTGTAATTCGGCATTTTGTGTTTCTCCTTTTTATGAAAAAAATAAAAAAGTGCACCCTCATAAGAGAATGCACCGAAAAATGCAAACTCCTATTGTTACCACACAATTCTCAACAAAATAGGATACTCTCCATACTTGTCAAGCGAAATTTGCATTTTTACCAAATGTCATACTTAACAAGTATAAAAAGGGTATAATATCCCTATAAAAATAGAGAGTATTCTCCTTAAAATTTGTTGATTAAATTGTGTGGTACTTATATTATAACATTTTTTTAAAAAAAGTCAATAAAAAAAAGATAATTTTGTAAAAATAAAAAAGTGCACCCTCAATAAGAGAATGCGCTGATTTTTTAAACTAAAAAAATACATTTTATATTTCAGTTTTTAACTTTACAGCTTCAAAATCATCTTCGATTTCTTTTGAAGGCGGTGGTGTTATCAAAGATACTACCACAATCACGATTGAAGAGAATATGAATGCGGGAAGTAACTCATATATAGCAAAAGCACCACCGAGACCTGATATGAGAAGCTTCCAGATAAACACCATAGCAGCACCGCTTATCATTCCGGCAACAGCTCCGGCTTTGGTTGTTCTTTTCCAAAAAAGTGAAAACAGCATAATTGGTCCGAAAGTAGCACCAAAGCCTGCCCACGCAAATGAAACTATCTTAAATATAATGCTTTTTTCATCAAGTGCGATTACTGCTGCAATCACTGCTATTACCAAAAGTGTAATTCTTGATACTGTCATAACCTGTTTGTCTGTGGCATCCTTCTTAAATACACCCTGAAAAATATTTTTTGCAAAAGCCGATGCTGCAATAAGCAGATATGAATCAGAAGAACTGATTGTAGCAGCTAATATCCCTGCCATAACGAACCCTGCAAGAAGTGCCGGAAGTGAGCTGGTAGCAAGAGTTATGAATATGTTTTCTGCGTCTGTTGCATTAAGATGTACTGTTGGATAAAGCTGTCTTCCTACAATACCTATAAATACAGCAACACCAAGTGAAATAACAACCCATACCATTGCAATTCTTCTTGAACGCTTCAGCTCGTCTTCTTTACGGATTGCCATAAATCTGAGAAGAACCTGTGGCATGCCGAAATATCCCAGTCCCCATGCGAGCATTGAACAAACTTTAAGCAGACCGTATTCAGAAGCTGCGCCAAACATAGGTTTTCCTGCTTCAACAATTTGCTGTCCGTCCGCATTTAATGTAGGTGTTGCCAGTCCGAAAAACTCAAAAAATCCGGGGATTGCTTTTGCGTTTTCAATTACAACACCAATACCGCCGGCGTTTATCGTGCTGATGATTACAATTACAGAAAGTGCAACTATCATTACAATGCCCTGCATAAAGTCAGACGCACTCTCAGCTAAAAAGCCGCCGAGAATTGTATATAAAAGTACAAACACTGCACCTACAATCATCATTGAAATATACGGAGCGCCAAAAAGTGCGGAAAACAATTTACCGCAGGTTACAAAGCAGCTCGCTGCATAAACCGTGAAGAATATAAGTATAAACAGAGCGGATAATGTCATGATGACCTTCTTTTTCTCGTGGAATCTGTTTGAGAAAAATTCCGGCAAAGTAATTGAATTGTTTGCTCTTATGCTATAACGACGCAATCTTTTGGATACTAAAAGCCAATTAAGATATGTACCAACTGCAAGACCTATCGCTGTCCATGAGGCATCAGCAAGACCACACCAATACGCTACTCCGGGAAGTCCCATAAGAAGCCATCCGCTCATATCTGAGGCTTCTGCACTCATAGCTGTTACCCATGGTCCGAGTGAGCGTCCGCCTAAAAAATAGTTTTCAGAGCTTTTATTTGCGCTTTTTGCAAAAACTACTCCAATTACGATTACAATAGCCATATAAATTATCATGGCAATTAAAATTTGAATTGTCTGACTGTTCATAAATAATCCTCCTACAGTCTATTTTTGTTTTATGGTATAATACGTAATTATAACATTTATTGTTTTAAAAGTCAATATAAAAAGATAATTACATGAAAATTTTATTGTAAAATTATGTCGAACGATTTTTCGTAGACATATATTGACAAATTTCATTTATATGATGTATAATATAAGCAGGAAAAATTTTACAGTAGAAAAAGAGGAGGCAGAAGATTGAAAACGAAAAAATATTGTAAAATAATTGTTCCTGTATTTATTTTGTCAATTATTTTACAAAGTGTACTTTGTTTAGGTGCAACAATTACTTATACTGATACGCTTGACGAAATAACGAATAAAACTAAGCAAGCACAGTATGATATAGCTCTTAATGCGCCGTTTTCAAAAGAAAAAAGCGGTATAAATGAAGTGATAGACCCTGAAACAGGGAATTTATCACTCGGAGTATCTTTTTTTCCGATGGAGCTCAGCGATGATATTTCATTTGGTTTTTCTTTGTCGTATAATCTGCAAAGAGCAAAATATGAAACTGAAAACGCAAGCATTTCGCTTAATGTTTTAACAAATGAGAATGTTGAGCTTACAGATTACGAAAAGAGCAATGCGAAAATCGGAATGGGGTGGGGCTTTGATTTCCCTTATGTCGAAGTGCCTGAGGATAATAACAAATCTGTAACTTATGTACATCTTCCAAGTGGTAGTACATATATTTTTGATGAAAACGAAAAAAACGGACTTTCGGATTATAAATTGAATGATGTTTGTTTCAAAAAAGAAGCTGTTTCGCTTACTGACGGACAGCAAAGCGCATACAGCCTGACGGAAAAAAGCGGCTTAAAATGGTATTTTTCGGAAAAAGGTTATCTTTTGGAGAAAAAAGACCGGAATAATAACTATATTTCATATACATGGAGCGAAGCTGATGACGGAATTATGCTTCTTTCAAAGATATCTGATAATATAAGAAGAACAATTTTTATTACTTATCAGGAAAGCTCGGTTGTTGTGAGATATAAAGATAAAATCTATTTTCTCATACAGGAATTAAATGATAATTATCCTTTAGTTACAAAGCTTATACAGCCGGATAACAGAGAAATTGTTTTTGAATATGAGAAAACTGCTCTTTCGTATACGCTTGATGAAGAAAGTGCGACTGCTGAGTGTTCGTATTATCCTATAAAATATATAGTGTATAATAATCATCTGACAGTGGGCTATGAGTACACGATAGGGCAAAAGAATGCATACGAGGGATATATTTCATATCTTAAAATCAAAAAAAGATATGATAAGGATTCACAAAACAGTCTTTTAAATGTTTACAGATATTCTTATGAAAATGAGCCTGACGGTTATCCAAAATATAAAAGTGATGATATCCACATAAGCTACCGTTATAAAACAACTGTTGTAGGCGATGACAATACAACGGTTTACTATCACTATAATTCACTTCATCAGCTTTACAAAAAAACAACATATATAAGCGATAAGCTTATAGGTGAAGAAAGTATCTCATATGATACGGTATTAAATTCTCCGTATAAAACAGTTATAAATAATTATAACGATAGTGGTGAGTTTATGCAGATTATTTCCGATGTAAAATATGATGTTCTTGGGAATGTTTTATCTGAGGATACATATGAAGTCGGTGAAGGTGCAGGTAAGTATATAAAAGAATATACATATCATCCGTTGTATAATTTGTTGAAATCCGTTCGCTATAAAAAAGATGACTTTTCGGAAGCGGAGATTTTATATGATGTGACCTCTGATTCAAAAAACATTGCTTCTGCAATGCTTAAAGAAAACGGAAGTGTGATAAAAAAAGATTTATATTATTATAACGAAATCGGTTTGATAACAAAATCAGAGGAACAAACGGATAAAAATGAATACCTGACAGCTTCCTATGAATATACAGACGATTCCTGTGTATATCCTACAAGGGTTATATATGAGAATATTGAAAATGCCGATAAAGAAACAGCTGATATTACGGTTTTATATGAATATGACGACTATGGGAATACAATTAAGGAAACAAACGGAAACGGATATTCAAAATCCTATGAATATGATAAGAATAATAATCTTATAAAAGAAATCCTTGAGGACGGAAGCATTCGCACAAATGAATATGATTATTATTTTAATACTGTTACAACGACCGACGCGGAAGGCACAAAGCTGTATTATAAGTATGATGATTTTGGAAGATTAAGCTTCGTTAAGGATGTTTTTAGTGATGTAAATATCGCTTCTGTCGAATACGATGAAATCGGAAGAGAAATTAAAAATACGGATGCGAGCAATACAAGTACAAATTATGTTTATGATGATTATAACAGAATTATAAATGTAAATGTTACCGACAATAAAAACAATCTGCTGACAAATAGAAATATTTCTTATAACGAGGCTTATAAAGAAAATGTGTATACTTATATTTCCCTTATATTAAGCGAGGGAGATGAAAAACAGCTTCGTAAAACAGAGTATATTTTCGATTATAAAGAAAGACTTATACGGCAGACTGTAAAAGGAGAAAATGAACAAAAATTTGTTACCGATTATTCTTATGATTACCTTGATAACAATATAAAAATTGTTCTTCCGTCGGGTCTGACAACATATAACAGCTATGATATATTTGGAAATGTTATACAAACCGCAACCGAGAATGTTATATATAATTTTGAATATGACTATATCGGAAATCTTGCAGCCGAGGAAAACGGCGAAGGCGAAAGAAAAACCTACGAGTATAATTCGATAGGGCTTCTTCTTTCAGAAACGACATCGTTTGACCAAAAAGACGAATATATCACTTCAAAAAATTATTATGATAATATCGGAAATGTTCTTAAAACCGTAAGCGGAAGCGGTAATCAGATAAGTGAATTTTTGTATGACAGCCGAGGCTTTATGAAAGAATCGCGTTCTTTGAACAACAATAATGATGTTATTGTAAAGTATACTTACGATAAAGAGGGAAGAATGCTTTCGCAAGCATACGGTGATGAAACGGTTTTGGAGGAAAACTATTTAAAAAACACCTTTGAATATGATTATATGGGAAGGCTTATAAAGGAAACGGATAATTTGGGCAATTCTTCCCGATATGAATATGATATAAAGGGCAATCTTCTGAAATCCGTTGACAAAAATAATGTAACAGTTTATAATAAATATGACGGCTTGGACAGAATTATAAGACAGTCCAATTCTTCCGATAAAAACAGCGTGATTATATATTCTTATAATCTTTTCGGCGAATTGGAAAGTGAAAGCTACGATAATGTCATTACAAAATATTTGTATGACGAAAGAGGAAACCTTATAAAAAAATCGGTGGATAACCCCGGCGGACTTTCAGAGGATTATGAGCTGAAATATGAATACGACATAAATTCAAATTTAGTCCGTTCACTCCTTATAAAAGACAATATAAAGGAACACGAAACAAAATATTCGTATGATAAGCTTAACAGGCTTTCGGAGACTGCAACTCTTCTCGGAAAAGAAGTATATTCCTATGATAATGCAAGCCGTATCAAAGAAAAATATATTGACTCAACAGACGAAAAAACAAAGTATTCATATTACCCCAGCGGAAATCTGAGAACTATAAAAATATATCAGAAGAATTTATTGCAGCAGGATTTATACTATGAATACGATAAGGACAACAACATAACCTTAGAGGTAAACAACAAGGATATAACGGAGTATGTGTACGACAGCTTAAACAGGATAGAGCGTGTAACTGAAAACGGAAGCGAAAAAATTACGGAATATGAATATGACAGCTTTAACAATATTTCAAAAATATATGAAATAGGAAAAAATTCAATATCAAAAACGCAGTATGTATACGATAAAAATAACAGACTGACAGAAGCATTTTATGATGATAAAGCCGTGATGTTTGATTATGACAAAATGGGCAATCAGATATATAAAAAGCTTATTGACGGAGACTATACGGAAGCACGGTATTATACATACAACGGATATAACAAGCTGTCTGAAATATTAAAAGACGATGACGGAAAGCTGACAGAAATAAAATATTTCTACGGTGTGGACGGACTGCGTACAAAAAAAGAAATAAACGGTAAAATAACAAGCTTTATAAATGACGGCGGAAATGTTATAGCTGAATATGCGCAGGGAAAATCGCAGTATTATTACAGAGGGACTTCCTTAATCGGTTATATCGGTCAGGATAAGGAAAAATATTTCTACCGAAAAAATGCACATGGAAATATAATAAGTGTTCTTGACAGCACAGGAAACGAAGTCAGAAGTTATGAATATGACGCATTTGGAAATCAGAAAAAAGATGAAAGCTTAAAGCCTTTGGGAAAAAACACATTCACGCAAGTACAAAAACGAAATGCTGATTATGATACAAATCCTTTCAGATATTGCGGGGAGTATTTTGACGAGGAAACAGGAAATATCTATTTAAGAGCAAGATACTACGATTCGTCGATAGGCAGATTTATAACTGAAGACCCTATAAGAGACGGTTATAACTGGTATGTGTATTGTGGTAATAATCCTATTATGTTTGTGGATTCGTGGGGGTTGAGCGCTACAAATGAGCAAATTACACCTTATCCAGCTAATAAAGACGAAATAATTAAAGGAATACAAATTGCCGAAGCAGAGTTGAATACTCATTTAAAAGATAGATTCAGTATTGGAAAATATGCTCCATATACTTACGGGTATAAGTATACCTCAAAATATTATAATTTAGTAAGCACTAAATATGTTATAAAATATGGTGGAGGAACAATAGAGTTCTTTTATTCTACATTAAGCGGTGATTTTCCAGAAATGTCACCAGAAGTTTCTTCTGGTGTAAGCATAACTGAGTTCATTCTATCTATTTTTAGATTTGACGAAAAAATCGAAAAAGCAAAAGAAGAGGCGAAGATTATATCAGAAGAATCAGAAAGATACGCACTAATTCCAGAAGGCGCTTCAGATGAATGGATAAGGTCATTCTATATAACAAAGTTGAATGAAATTGCGGATAAAATAGAAAAAAATAAATCATATACTGTGGGCGAAAAATTTATTGCAAAAAATTATATTTACGATATAGTTGATATGTGTGTTAATTATAAGGAAACAAAGGAAAGGGTTGAAACACTTGTTGAATAAAAGTTTTTTGAAGATAAACATTTTTTTGTTGATATTATTAGTCCTGCTGAGTGGATGCAAAATAAAAAATGAAAAACTATTATTTGAAATCGAATTAAAGTATTGTGAAAAGTTTTATGAAGCAACTAAAATTCTTGAGAATAAAAATGGCTATGATGAAGAAATAATAGATTATTTTATTTCAGATATGGCAATACAAAAAAATGAAGAATTAAAAGCGTATGGTAGTTTTTTTATAGAACAATTAAAGGAAAACAGTGTTGATGATGATGAATTGTCAAAATGGAAAATACATATTGAATCTGATTTACAACGTTTGGAAGATATATGTGAATTTTCAAAAAAATATAAAGATAAAGGGACATTTATCGATTATCAACCTAAAAGAGAAGAACTTACAATAGACGAACTTACTACTTTCGATACATTGAACTTAAGCAATAAAAATACGCTTGAAAGAATTGAACAAATAGAACAAATACTGCAAACAGGACAAAGGGACGGTGACATCGGGGACATGCCATCGCGGTGACACTGGGGACGGGTGACACTGGGGACGTGCCATTTTTGTCATCTTTTTTCTTGACAAATCATAATTATTATGGTAAGCTGTTAAGTGGAAGGTGATAAAAATGAGCAGACCGGCACGCATACTAAGTAAAACAGGAATGTACCATATAGTATTCAGAGGAATAAACAGACAAGACTTATTTGAAGAAGAAAAAGATTATGAAAAGCTGATTGAAATAATAAAGAAAGTAAAAGAAGTTAAGCAATTTGAATTATATGCATATTGCTTAATGACGAATCATGTTCATTTATTTTTAAAAGAAAAAGAAACAGGTGATATAAAGAAGATAATGCATAAAGTATTATCAAATTACGTTGGTTGGTTTAATTACAAATACGATAGAAGCGGAAGCTTAATCGGTAATAGATATAAAAGTGAACCGATAGAAAGCGAAGAATATTATCTTACATTAATAAGGTACATACATCAAAATCCGTTGAAAGCAAAAATGGTAAATAATCTTTCGGAATATAAGTGGAGCAGTTATTCTTATTATATAAGTGATGAAAACGATATAATTGATAAAAATTTTGCTTTGCAGATGTTTAATGAAAATGAAAAAATAGCTGTAAAATATTTTATTGAATTTCATGAAGAAAATGTAGCGCAAGATTTCGAAATATCTGAAAGAACAAAATTAACAGACGAACAAATAAGAAGAAAAATGAAACAAATTTTAAAAACAGATGTTTTGACTTCCATCGGCACTCTAAATAAGACTAAAAGAAATGAAATGATTTTGATATTAAAAAAATCAGGATTTTCAGTAAGAGTAATTGAACGATTAACAGGCATTTCAAGAGGTGTGATTCAAAGAATAAAATAAAGTGTGACAAAACTGGCACGTCCCTACTGTCAACAGATGCATACAATCTTTCTTATGCTTTTATGCAAAGAATGAATATGTATGAAGTTACAGGATGGGATGGCGGTACGATTTTTGATTATAATTTATGGGGGAACAAAGGTGAATTGAAAGCTGGTCCATCGGGATACTTGAATCAAAGTACATGGTATTATTTAGTAAATAAAAATAGTGATAATTCTCCAATGCGACTTCGATATGGTATGAGAAAATTTTATCAAAAGAACAAAATATGGATAGAAAGTGAAAAATATCGTGATAACATTGTGGAGACAGATAGGGTGGTGTGGCAATAATGAAAAAATATCTTATTTTATTGATTGTGATAGTAGGTTTTTTATGTATTATTGAAATTTTCTTACATAGTTATGATATTGTTCCTTATAATGAAAATTATGATCAGATTTCTTTTTATACAAGTTTGGGAGATAAAATTGTAAGTAATGATAGAAGTACTATTATTGAAATCATAAAGATAATAAATACAACAAATAAAAAAAGAAATTTTTATATTGAAAAAACCATGCATTCTCCTGATTGTATTATAACATTTTTTAAAGAGAAAAAAGAAGAAAAACTTTTTATTTACGGTGACAAAATTCTTTTTGAAAAAAAGCAATATAAAATATATGATTATTATGAATTTTATGAAAAACTATATCAAATCATGCGTTGACACTCTGACATTGGAAACATGCATTTTTGTCTTGACAGAAGACACTTAGCGACATACATTTTTTGTTTTGATTTTTAGAGGCTTGAAATGCAAAGCCACTTGGGGACGTACATTTTTTGGCACTAAACCGCTAAAATATTGACAAATGAAAAGGAATATGGTATACTTTGACTAAAGGATGACAGAGTCAGCAAAATGACTAAAGTTATCATCGGAAGCGGAGTATACCATATTTATTGCGAAGATAATCGACAAAACATTTTAGGGAAAAAGAAAACAAACATAATAATATTTTAGCTGAGTTGAAAAAAGAATTTTCAATCAGACATTTGCAAAGGGTTACAGATATTTCAAGGGGCGTTATAACAAAAGCTTAAAAAGATACCAATAAATGTACGTCCCCAAATGGCTCACGTCCCCAAATGGCTCAAGACTTTTTTACACGGAGATATTAAGACAAGGGTTATATTAAAAATAAAGAGAGGAAATATGAAAAAACTTTTCAAACAATACATAGTGATATTTTTTATAATAGTAATTATTATGTTGTATGAAATATCCTTTTTTCGTACGGCTGTTGTTTCTAACGAAAAAATTGCAACAGAAATTGCACAGATATTACTCAATGAAAAATACAGGGATGAACTTGATGAATTTTTTAAGGATCCAGCTTATAGATTAAATGCAAGACTAAAATATGGATGCTGGATAATAACATTAGATCATTTTTATTATTCTAAGTATCATTACAAAGAGGGAGAGATTCATTTTAGTGAAATCGCAGTAAAAGTTGTTATAAATGCAAAAACAGGACGAGTATACAGCGTTAAAATGAATCTCGCAAAAGAGTGGAATTTTCTTGATGATTGGCAATGTAAATTAATGTTTGATGAAGACACAAGTGAGTGGGGATATCAGACTGTCGAATAACTCCACGCTAATCAAGACAAGAGGACGGTTCTGTAACGAGGAAGTATGCTTCATACCTCCTCGTTATTTTTATTTAATTTTAGTATATTTTCCTCTTCTTCACTTGAATTGATATATTCCTCTTCGGCATCAATCTGAGCTTTTTTCAAGAGTTCAATAGCGTCGGTAACATCATTGAATAATTTAAAATACATTTTTTTATAATTCGGCATTTTGTGTTTCTCCTTTTTATGAAAAAAATAAAAAAGTGCACCCTCCATAAGAGAATGCACTGAAAAATGCAAACTCCTGTTTGTAGCTACACAAAATAACAAAGTATAATATTTACTCAGTCAATTACCGGAATAAGCATTTTTACCTAATTCATATTGACCAAGTAATGGGCATAGTATTCCCTTGTATCAAAATAGAGTTTTATTGTATACCTTATTATATTTTTGTGTAGCAGTGTCATTATAACATTACTTTTCAAAAAAGTCAATAAAAAAAGATAATTACCTGAAAATATTTTTTTGTAACAAAAATGTAATAATTACTAAAAGCCTTGATACTAAGGCTTTTTTTGATTGTAAAAAATGGCAAACACAAGATATTGTAAAATATTTTCAAAAAAGACTTGATTTTTCACAAAATGTAGTGTATAATAGTTTTTGCTAACACAAGATGTAGTGTTTGAAGTTTTTAACGGAGGAGTGGAGAAAATGATACTTAATATCAGAAAAAGAGACGGAAGAATAGAAAATTTTGATAAAGAAAAAATTACTCTTGCTATACTTAAAGCGATGAATCACGATTTTATAAATGATGTAAAATGTGCTGAAAGTATTGCAGAAACAATTTACAACATCAACAAGGATATTGCTGATGTTGAAGAAATACAAAACCTTGTTGAAATCGAGCTTATGAAATCTCAGTATAAAAATGTTGCTAAGTCATACATTCTTTACAGAGATAAGAGAAATATCGCAAGAGGAAGAAAAACCTACGATACATATATGAGTATCGTTAATACTATTGCAAATGATGTTACAAAAGAAAACGCAAATATGAATGCGGAAACTCCTGCGGGAATGATGATGAAATTTGCAAGCGTAACATCACGCTCATTTGTAAACGATATGCTCGTTTCAGACCTTACAAGAGATTATGTTAAGAGTAACTATATCCATATTCACGACGCTGACTATTATCCGACAAAATCTCTTACCTGTCTCCAACATCCTCTTGACAGAGTTCTGGGAGACGGCTTCAGAGCAGGTCACGGCTCATCACGCCCTGCTAAGAGAATTGAAACTGCCGCTATTTTAGCTTGTATTTCGATGGAATCAATCCAGAATGAAATGCACGGCGGACAGGCAATCCCTGCTTTTGATTTTTATCTTGCTCCGTATGTTAAGCTTACTTTTATAGAAGAACTCGAAAAAATTGAAGCTTTGGAAAATGTTGATTTATCCGAATATAAAGAAAAAGAAGTTGACGATTATCTTATAAGAGATATAAAGGATTTAAGCGGCAACGAGCGTTATTATCAGCACGCAATGAACTTGACAGTTAACCGTGTTCATCAGTCTATGGAATCATTTATCCATAATATGAACACTATCCATTCAAGAGGCGGAAATCAGGTTGTATTCTCATCAATCAACTATGGAACAGATACTTCTGCTGAAGGTCGTTGCGTAATGAGAGAAATCTTAAATTCAACATATAAAGGCGTCGGAAACGGCGAAACACCGATTTTCCCTATACAGATTTGGAAGAAAAAACGCGGCGTGAACTATCTTGAAGGAGACAGAAACTACGACCTCTACAAGCTTGCTTGTAAGGTAACTGCAAGAAGATTTTTCCCGAATTTCTTAAATCTTGACGCATCGTTCAATCAGCATGAAAAATGGGACGCAAACGACCCTGAAAGATATAAATACGAGGTTGCAACAATGGGTTGCAGAACAAGAGTTTTTGAAGACAGACACGGAGAGAAAACTTCAATCGGAAGAGGCAATCTTTCATTCTCGACAATAAATATCGTTAAGCTTGCACTCGAATGTAGAGAAATCGAAGATAAAGACGCGCGTATAAAAGAATTTTTCGCAAAGCTTGACAAATGTATAGAAATAACTGCACAGCAGCTTTATGACCGTTATAACTTCCAGAGAACTGCCCTTAAAAAACAGTTCCCTATGCTTATGAACGGAATGTGGGAAAACAGCGAGAAGTACGGACCGAACGATACTGTTAAGGAGCTTTTGAAAACAGGTACTCTTGGTATCGGATTTATCGGACTTGCGGAAGCACTTATTGCACTTGTCGGCAAGCACCACGGTGAAGACGATGAAGCGCAGAAACTCGGACTTCAGATTGTGGAATATATGTATAATCAGATAAGGGAAGTTGCAGACGAAAAAAATCTCAATTTCAGCTTGCTTGCTACACCTGCTGAAGGCTTGTCAGGCAAATTCACAAAGAAGGACCGCGAACAGTTCGGCATAATAAAAGATATTACAGATAAAGAATATTACACAAACAGCTCTCATGTTCCTGTATGGTACAAATGCAGTGTTGAGCATAAGGCCGAGGTGGAAGCACCGTATCATAAATATGAGCTTGGCGGACATATTTTCTATGTTGAGCTTGACGGTGACGCTACACATAATCCTGCCTGCATTATGCAGACTGTTGACCTTATGGATAAGCTTGATATGGGTTACGGCTCAGTTAACCATACAAGAAACAGATGTCTTGACTGCGGATTTGAAAACGCAGAGCATGATATGACAGAATGTCCTGTATGTAAGAGCAAAAACATTGATGTTATCCAGAGAATCACAGGTTACCTTGTTGGTAGCGTAAACAACTGGAACAGCGCTAAAAAAGCTGAATTGAGAGACCGTGTAACACATGAAGTATAATGATTTTGACAACACATTTTTAAATATTGTTGATATATCATACAGTTCTGCGGTTGACGGAGAGGGCTTTCGGGATGTTTTGTTTGTATGCTACTGTCCTCATCATTGTTCGGGGTGTCATAATCCTGAAACATGGGAGGAAAAAAACGGTCATAAGGAAAGCTTAACTGAAATTTATAGGAAGCTTACAAAAAGCAGTCTTACAAATATCACATACAGCGGCGGTGAGCCTTTTTGTCAGGCAGACGCACTGATAGAATTATCCAAACGCATAAAGGAAGAAACAAACAAAAATATCTGGATTTATTCGGGATATACCTTTGAAGAAATTATTGCTGATAAAAAAATGAAGGAGCTTCTTTCTTATTGCAGCGTTTTGGTTGACGGAAGATTTGAGCAAGAGCATTTTAAAGAAAATCTCCGTTTTAAAGGCTCTTTGAATCAGAGGATAATCGATGTTAGAAAAAGCTTGGAAAAAAATTGTGTTATCCTGTGGGACGATGATATTGACATAATATAAAAAATATGCTATAATTTAATATGCCTTAAAGCAGCCTCATATCTGACGAGGCTGTTTTAGCGTTTTTATATAAAGAGAGGTGAGGTCGGTATGACATTTAATGAGCTTTTTTGCGAATCACAGACAGTCAAAAGCTATTCTGATGTATTTTCAGAAAGTATTATTGAAGAGAAAAATTTTATAAAGGAACAAAGAAAAATAGATATTGTTCTTCGGTCGAAAAAGATAATAGATAAAAATATTCTTATCGAGGCTGCAAAGGATATAAAAAAGGTGTACAACCTTAATTCCATAAAGCTTTATACAAGATATTCCTCCGAAATGTTCGATGAAAATTATTATCTTCAGATTATTACATATCTTTCGCTTAAATTTCCTGCATTAAAAAGCTTTATTGAAGGCTCGTATGCTGATTTTGAGGACGATATTTTACATATACATTTAAGAACACACGGCGCTGATATGCTCAGTGCAAACGGCGCATGTGAAGAAATAAAAAAACTTATTTCAGATGAGTTTTCTCTTGATATAGAAGTAGAGTTTCACGATACTGTACAATTTGAATCAAGTATTGATGACTATATTTCATACAGAGAAGACGCATTGCAGGAAATAATCGAAGAAGAAAACAAGCTTGCTTTAGAGCGGGCAGAGATTATAAAAGAGAAAAAAAGAGAAGAACGGGCGGAAAAAAGAAGACTTGCAGAAGAAAGAAAGCAGTATCTTTTGGAACACCCCGAAGAACAGGAAAAGCTTGACAGGATAATTGTGGGAAAGCATATCGAGGACGGACAGGTTACCGAAATGCAGTATGTCAATCAGAACAGCGGCAATATCCTTGTTGAAGGCGAAATTTTCTTTACTGAGGACAAGGTTACCAAAAACGGCTCTGTTATTTTTATGATGTATATAACCGACGGTACATCTTCTCTTATGGTTAAGAAGTTTTTCAAAACAAAGGACGCTTATAATCTTATAAAGGACAAGCTTACTGTCGGAACTTGTATCAGAATGACGGGTGTAACAAAGTATGACGAATACTTGAAGGATTTTATCGTTCAGCCGTTTTCTATTGAAAAAACAGATAAAAAGGTGCGTACAGATGACAGCGAAGAAAAAAGAATCGAGCTTCATCTTCATACAACGATGTCTGCCGTTGACGGTATGGCTGATGTCAAGGATTTGATTAAACAGGCGCATAAGTGGGGACACAAGGCTATTGCAATCACTGACCATGGTGTTTTGCAGGCATATCCTGAAGCATATGCACTCGGCAAAAAGCTCGGTATAAAAATCATTTACGGCGTTGAAGCATATATTGTAGATGATTTTGCTGATATATATGTTGGCGATAAGGATTATAATTTTGACGATGCGGATTTTACTGTTTTTGACTTTGAAACAACAGGCGTATCAAGCGAAAATGACAGAATTATCGAAATCGGCGCTGTAAGATGTAAAAACGGAGAAATTGTTGACAGATTTTCAAAGTTTGTAAATCCCGAGCGTCTTATTCCCGGAAAAATTGTTCAGCTTACAAATATAACTCAGGATATGGTTGAAAATGAGCCGACAGAAGATGTTATTATTCCCGAGTTTATTGATTTTATCGGAGACAGCGTTTTAGTTGCACACAATGCTTCTTTTGATGTTGGCTTTTTGAATGCCGCCTGCAAAAGACTTGGTATTGAGATTAAAAATCCGCACCTTGATACACTTGATTTTTCGCGAAGAATATTCACAGAGTTTAAAAACCATAAGCTTGGAACACTTGCAAAAGAGCTTAATGTTGCGCTTGAAGGTGCGCACAGGGCGGTAAACGATACAGAATGTTTACATAAAATATTCAAAATACTTATAGAAAAAGCAAAGGAAAAGGGCGTTATATCTCTTAAAGGCTTGAACGCCGCATTACCGAAAAATGTTGATAAGGCTAAGGCTTATCATGCTATTATTCTCGTTCAGAATCAGGTTGGACTTGTGAATCTTTATAAGCTTGTTTCAAATTCAAATCTTCTCCATTTCAGCAGAAGACCGAGAATGTTGAAAAGCGAGCTTCATTCTATGCATGAAGGACTTATCTACGGAAGCGCCTGTGAGGCGGGTGAGCTTTATCAGGCGATTTTGTCAGGCGCTAAAGATGAAGAGGTTGAAAAAATTGCAGATTTCTATGATTTTATGGAAATACAGCCGTTGGGTAACAATAACTTTATGCTTGAAAACGGGACTGTAAATTCAACTGACGACCTTATAGACATAAATAAAAAAATAATTGAAATCGGACGAAAGCTCGGTAAAATGACGGTAGCAACAGGCGATGTTCATTTTCTCAATCCCGAGGATAGTGTATACCGTAAAATTATTATGTACGGTCACGGTTTTTCCGACGCTGACAATCAGGCGCCTCTTTATTTAAGAACGACAGAGGAAATGCTTGAAGAATTTTATTATCTTGACGATGACTTGAAAAAGGAAATAGTAATTACAAACCCGAATAAAATCTGCGATATGATTGACGATATGATTGTTCCTATTCCTGAAAAAAGATGTCCTCCGTCAATTCCCGGCTCAGAAGAAGAATTGAGAGAAATGTCTGTTGCAAAGGCAAAAAGAATATACGGTGACCCGCTTCCCGAGCTTGTTCAGAAAAGAATGGACAGGGAGCTTGATTCGATTATTTCAAATGGCTATGCCGTTATGTATATAATAGCTCAGAAGCTTGTTAAAAAATCTCTTGACGACGGTTACCTCGTTGGCTCAAGAGGCTCTGTTGGTTCGTCATTTGTTGCGTTTTTATCGGATATCACAGAGGTTAACTCTCTTTGTCCGCACTATATTTGCCCTGAGTGTAAATACAGCGAATTTATTGAGGACGGCTCTTACAGCTCAGGCTGTGATATGCCTCCTAAAAAATGTCCTGTCTGCGGTGTTGAGCTTACTCGTGACGGTCACGATATTCCTTTTGAAACCTTTCTTGGCTTTGCAGGAGATAAGGAGCCTGATATTGACCTTAACTTTGCCGGAGAATATCAGCCTACAATTCATAAATATACTGAAGAGCTTTTCGGAGAAGGCCATGTTTTCAGAGCGGGTACAATAGGTACGATTGCAGAAAAAAACGCATTCGGCTATGTTAAAAAATACTGCGAGGAAAAAGGCATTTCATATAACAATGCGGAAATGATGAGACTTTCAATCGGCTGTAACGGTGTTAAGAAAACGACAGGTCAGCACCCCGGCGGCGTTATGATTGTTCCGAAAGAGTATGAGGTGTACGAATTTACACCAATTGCGCACCCTGCTGATGACCCGAAAAGTGATATAATAACAACTCACTTCCAGTATACATATTTGCACGACTGTCTTTTGAAGCTTGACTTACTCGGACACGACGACCCTGCCATGATAAGAATGTTACAGGATTTAACAGGACTGGACCCAAAGAGCATACCGCTTGATGATGAGAAAACAAAATCGCTGTTTTTAAATACAAGCGCGCTCGGTGTAACACCTGAGGATATTGATTCAGAGGTAGGAACACTGGGACTTCCTGAATTTGGTACAGGCTTTACAAGGCAGATGCTTATTGATACAAAGCCGACAACCTTTGCAGAATTGGTGCGAATTGCAGGTCTTTCACACGGAACTGATGTTTGGCTTGGAAATGCACAGGACCTCATTGTAAACGGTGTTTGTACTCTTAAAGACGCAATCTGTACTCGTGACGATATTATGATTTATCTTATTCATATGGGCGTTGAGCCTAAAAATGCGTTTTCTATTATGGAATCTGTCCGTAAGGGTAAGGTTGCAAAAGGAAAAGAGGATAAATGGGAAAAATATCAGGAGGAAATGAAAGCAAACAATGTTCCTGACTGGTATATAAAAAGCTGTGAAAAAATTCAGTATATGTTCCCGAAGGCGCACGCTGTTGCATATGTTACGATGGCGTTTAGAATTGCATATTTTAAGGTGCATTATCCGCTTGCGTATTATGCGACATATTTTTCGATAAGAGCAGGGGACTTTGATATTGATATGATGGTTGGCGAAAAGGTTGAACAGTATTTAAAACAGTATAACGCCATGAGCGACCTTAAGCAGAAGGATAAAAATGTAATCACGCTTCTCGGAATGTGTAACGAAATGCAGAAAAGAGGCATCTCGTTTGCACCGGTTGATTTGTATAAATCAGATTCACAGAAATTTATTATAGACGGAAATACATTAAGACTTCCGTTTACTGCAATAAAAGGTCTCGGTGCGGCGGCTGCCGATACGGTCATTGAAGCAAGACAGAACGGCAATTTTACTTCAAAGGAAGAGCTTCTTTCCCGTACAAAGCTTTCAAAAACACACATTGAACAGCTTACAGCGCTCGGTTGCTTGGACGGACTTCCTGATTCACCGCAGATAAGCTTTTTTGATATGTAAAGCTTATTTTGATGATTTTCTGTTTTAAATTGATTTGTATTTTCTCATTATTGAATTTTTATATTTTATCTGCTAAAATAAAGATACATTAATTTTTAAAAAATAAAAGAGGTATAAAAAATGAACGAAGTTTTAAAACAAATCGGAGATTACGGTATTGTTCCTGTTGTTAAAATTGATGACGCGAAAGACGCTGTTTCGTTGGCAAAGGCTCTTATTGCAGGCGGACTTCCCGTTGCAGAGGTTACCTTCAGAACAGAAGCGGCTGAAGAAGCAATCAGACTTATATCTGAAAATGTTCCTGAAATGTTTGTTGGCGCAGGTACTGTGCTTACATGCGAACAGGTTGACAAGGCTGTTAATGCAGGTGCAAAATTTATCGTAAGTCCCGGTCTTAATCCAAAGGTTGTTAAATATTGCGTTGATAAAAACATTCCTGTTACACCCGGCTGTGCAAATCCGTCTGATATTGAACAGGCGATTGAGCTTGGACTTGATGTTGTTAAGTTTTTTCCTGCAGAAGCGGCAGGCGGTCTTAATATGATTAAAGCTATGTCAGCGCCTTACGGTAACATTAAATTTATGCCCACAGGCGGTATAAGTGCAAAAAATCTCAATGAGTATCTTGCGTTTTCTAAAATTTTGGCATGCGGCGGAAGCTGGATGGTTAAGGGTGAGCTTATAGCAGAAAAGAAATTTGACGAAATCACAAAGCTTACAAAAGAAGCTGTTCACACAATGCTCGGCTTTGACCTTAAGCACATCGGTATAAATACAAAATCAAAGGATGACGGTATAGCTGTTGCGAAAAGCTTTGAGACACTTTTCGGATTTGAAAGCAAAATCGGAGAATCCTCTGCATTTGCAGGCAAACCGATTGAAGCTATGTATATGATGGGCGCAGGAACAAATGGTCATATTGCCATAAGCACAAACTCTGTTCCGAGAGCTTACTCATATTTAAAGCGTATGGGCGTTGAATTTTTAGAGGATACAAAAAAATATGACGAAAAAGGCAATCTGAAATTTGTATACTTAAAAGAAGAAATCGGCGGCTTTGCTGTTCATCTTATTACAAAATAGATTCCATAGAAATGCGTGTTTTTATTTAGGTAAAAATGCATAGTCTTTTTACGCATACATTTCTGCTGTGAGTTAATTTGGTTTGGCGACCTGATAGGCTGTGCATTTTTCGGCATACCGGCTCTTCGTGGTCTGTATGCTTTTTTTATTTTGCTTCGAAGGATGTATTTTGCCGAAGAAATACATATTAACAAAATAAAAGAGTATACAAAAAATCTGTTCGGGAAATGGTTGTTACACAAAAAATCGGAAAACACAAAAAGAGATGCGAAAAACTCGCATCTCTTTTTGTCTAAATATTATAATTCTATTTGTAAAGCATAGCCGCGCCCATAATTCCTGCGTCATTCTGCAATTTTGAAATCATTATAGGTGTCTGTGTGTTTAACTGTTCCACAACAGGCTTCAAAAGTCTGTCTCCCTGTGCAGTAATTCCGCCTGATAAAACAACAGCTTCAGGATTAAAAATGAAAAGTATTCCCTTGATTCCGATTACAAGGTAATGAACATATTTATCAAATACCTCTTTTGCAACCTCGCAGCCTGCGTCCATTGCGTCGAATACTGTTTTTCCGTTTACAACTCCGTTTTCTTTTGCAATGTTTTTGGCAAGTATGCTGTCAGGATTTTTTTTTGCAGCAGCTTTTGTCTGTTCGATAAGCGCAGTTACTGAAGCGTATCTTTCCCAGCAGCCGATGTTTCCGCAAGGGCAGGGAATACCTTCAGAATTTATCGACATATGTCCGATTTCTCCTGCATCGCCGCTTGCACCGCTGTATATTTTTTTGTTTGTGATAATTCCGCCGCCAACGCCTGTACCGAGAGTAACCATAACTATGTTGTCACATCTTGAAGCTACACCGGCATATGCTTCGCCGAGTGCTGCACAGTTCGCGTCATTTCCCAAAAATAAAGGTAAGCCGATTTTTTCTTCAAGTGCTTTTTTAAAAGGAAAATTTTTAAATGGAAGATTATCGGCAACTATTGTTTCTGTTTCAGAATCAATTCTGCCTGCTGTACCAACTCCCACAGTTGAGATTGTATATTTTTTTGAAAGCTCTTCGGTTATTTTTGCCAAATCGTCCACTATATGATATGCGTCATCTGTTCTTGTAGGAATTTTTCCTTTTTCAATAATGTTGCATTTTGAATCTATAACGCCGTATTTTATATCAGTTCCGCCGATGTCAAAGCCTATATGTAAGCTTGCATAAGCCTCTTTATCACAGATGAGAACAACATCCTTATGAAGCTTCAGAAGGGAAGCGGGGATATTTGTTGTGATACCGCCGTTTATAAGGTCGTTTATAATCTGACGCTTGCTTACGCCGTTAGCAAGGATAATGATTTTTTTTGCTTTCATAATTGTTCCAAGCCCCATTGTGAGCGCCTTTGTCGGAACTTCAGCCTTGCTTGCGAAAAATCTTGAATTTGCTTCAATTGTGCTTTCTGTTAAATCTGTTATATGAGTTTCAACATGAAGCGTTTCATCAGGCTCGTTAAAGCCGATGTGACCGTTCTGACCGATACCGAGAATCTGAAGGTCGATTCCGCCTGCAGCTTCAACCATTTTGTCATAGTTGAGACATTCGTTTTCGGGGTCGTCTGTTTCTCCGTTTGGAATATGAGTATTTTCAGGCTTTATATTTACATGCTTAAAAAGGTTTTCGTTCATGAAATATTTATAGCTCTGATCGTTTGTCTGTTTTATCGGATAATATTCATCAAGATTATATGAAATTACATCTTTAAAATCAATTTCACCTGCATTGTACATTTTTATAAGTTCTTTATATGTACCTATCGGAGTTGAGCCTGTTGCGAGTCCTAAAATACTGTCCGGCTTTTTTGTAAGTTGTTCAGCAACTATTTTTGCAGCCTCAAAAGACATTTCTTCATAATTTTTACATACCTTGATTTCCATACAAAAACCTTCTTTCGTTAAAATATATAGTTGAATTTGGGCAGACATAAGCCTGCCCAAATCCGCAAAAAAGAGAGGATAAATTCAGTTAAACTGATTTATCTGTAAACATTATAAAATAATAACGAAAAAAAATATTTATCAAATAAGACAAAATGTTTGCATTTTCAGTCGAGATATGTTATAATAAATGTATGACAATAAAAAATGCGGTAAGGAAGTGGTATAAATGGATTATCAGTTTACGAAATTAAAGGAGCATATTGTTGTAAATAATATCGTGACTGTTCATTACTTTGAATACGGGAAGGACTATCAGTTTCATGGCGAGAGCCATGACTTCTGGGAGTTTGTATATGTTGATAAGGGGAAAATGCTTATAATGGCTGAGGATAAGTGGCTCAAAATGGAGTCGGGACAGATAATATTTCATAAGCCAAACGAGTATCATAATGTAAAGGCTGACGGAATAATTGCTCCGAATACTGTTATCGTTGCATTTGAGTGTAAGTCAAGGGCTATGAGCTTCTTTAGAAATAAGCTTCTTAATGTAAACGATGAACAGCGTCATATTTTAGCGGGAATTGTAAGAGAAGCCACAAAAAGCTTTTCTTCTCCGTTGGGAGACCCGTTTTTAAAAAAGCTTGACAGGTATCCTGAGGAACAGATTTTTGCCTCCGAACAGATGTTAAAGCTGTATTTAGAGCAGTTTTTAATTTCGCTTTATCGCACAAACAGCGTAAATAAAATCAAAAAAACTTCGACTATAAAAGAAAATTTAGAAAATGACATCGTTGCGGAAATAAAAAGCTATCTTAATGAAAATATAAAAAATAAAATAACTCTTGACGATGTTTCAAAGTTTTCCAATATGAGTAAAACAAGCTTAAAGGAAACCTTCAAAAAAAGAACAGGAATGGGTGTTATTGCATATTTTCGTAATTTAAAAATCGAATATGCAAAAACGCTTATCCGGGAGGACAGCTATAATTTTACGCAGATTGCTGAAATCTTAGGCTATGACAGCATACATTATTTTTCCCGTCAGTTCAAAAGCATAACAAAAATGACTCCGGGCGAATATGCAAGGTCGGTAAAATTGGAGATGAAATAAAAAATTCTTTATATAACTTGACTTTTTTTCTCTGATATTATATAATAAAGTGATATAAAGTTTCGGAAAGGAATACGGTTAAATATAAAATGTGGATTTCTCAGTATTGGAATGATTTTGAGCTTTTGGATGCGTATGACGGCTATAAGCTTGAAAAATGGAAAAATATAAGACTTCTCCGTCCTGACCCGCAGGTTGTGTGGAAAAATAAAACTGTCGGCAAGGAAAAAGTTGACGCAAGATATTTCAGAAGCCATAAGGGCGGCGGAGAGTGGAAATTTTATAAAAAGCTTCCTGAAGAGTGGGAGATTGAATACCGCGATTTAAAATTCAAGGTGCGCCCGACAGGCTTTAAGCATACGGGCTTATTTCCCGAACAGGCTGTAAATTGGGATTTTGCAAGAGAAATTATAAAATCGGGTAAGGAAAAAATCAAGGGAAGAAACCCGAATATATTAAATCTTTTTGCCTATACAGGCGGTGCTACGGTTGCATGCTTAAAGGAAGGCGCAGATGTTTGCCACCTTGACGCTTCAAAATCTATCGTTACATGGGCGAAGCAAAATGTGGAGTTAAATCATCTTTCTGACAGAAGCGTCCGCTTTATTGTTGACGATGCACAGAAATTTGTTGAAAGAGAAATAAAAAGAAATAAAAAATATGATGGAATTATTATGGACCCGCCTTCATATGGAAGAGGTCCGAACGGAGAGCTTTGGAAAATTGAGGACAAGATATATGACCTTATCGTTTCTTCTGTTGAGCTTTTTTCCGATACACCGCTGTTTTTTATCATTAATACCTATACGACAGGCTTGTCAAATACAGTAATGGAAAATATACTTAACCTTACAATGAAAAAGAAATTCGGCGGAGCAGTTTCTGCCGATGAGATAGGCTTTAAGGCGAGTGAGTCGGGAGTATATCTGCCGTGCGGTTCAACAGCAAGATGGCAGTTTTTATAATAGAAAGAGGGTTCCTGCTTAGAAAATGGAAAAAATTATAGAAGTAAAAGATGTCAGCTTTTCTTATGAAGAGGGAACGAAAATTTTAGAGAATTTTAATCTTAATATAGAAAAAGGCACCGTAAACGCACTTTTGGGGCATAACGGAAGCGGAAAATCGTCTTTGTCAAGGCTTCTTAATGCAACGCTTGTCCCTGAAGAAGGCGTTATATATATTGACGGCGTAGACACAAAAAACGAAGAAACGATTTTCGAGGTCAGAAAAAATTGCGGTCTTGTATTTCAGAATCCCGATAATCAGATAGTTGCTTCGATAGTTGAGGACGATATCGCTTTTGCGCCTGAAAATCTTGGAGTTGAGCCGCAGGAGATTAGAAAAAGAGTTGATGATGCTCTTAAAAATGTCGGAATGTATGATTATAAGGATTCATCTCCGCATCATTTGTCGGGCGGGCAGAAGCAGAGAGTTGCAATTGCTGGAATAGTCGCTATGCGACCGAAGATTATCGTGCTTGACGAGCCGACGGCAATGCTTGACCCTGTCGGCAGAGGCGAGGTTATAAAAACCGTTATGCGTCTTAATAAGGAGTTCGGGATAACGGTTGTTATTATAACTCACAACATGGAGGAAGCGATAAGCGCTGACAGAATTATAGTAATAGAAAAAGGAAAAATTCTTCTCGACGGTACTCCTAAGGAAGTTTTTTTGGAATATGATACAATGAAAAATACAGGTCTTGATGTTCCGCAGATTACACAGCTTTCCCATAAGCTTTTTAAGGCAGGAATACTTAATGACGGCTGTATTTTGGATATTGATGAATTTTTGGACAGAATTTCAGAAAGGCTGAAAAAATGAAGCTTATTGTAAAAAATTTAAGTTATACTTATTCCCCCGGGACTGCTTTTGAAAAACAGGCGCTTAAAAATGTGAGCTTTTCTGTTGATGAAGGCAGCTTTACAGGAATTATAGGACACAGCGGAAGCGGAAAATCTACGCTTGTGCAGCACCTGAACGGTCTTATAAATGTACAGTCGGGTGAAATTGAGGTTGGAGAAAGAAGACTTACTGCGCAAAAATCCGACACAAAAGGACTTTGCTTTGATGTAGGAGTTGTATTTCAGTATCCGGAGCAGCAGCTTTTTGCAGATACGGTTTATAACGACATTGCATTTGGACCTAAAAATATGAGACTTTCGGAAAAAGAAATTGAGCTTCGTGTAAACACGGCGGCGGAGCTTGTGGGACTTTCAAAGGATTTGCTTTTAAAATCTCCGTTTATGATTTCGGGCGGTCAGAAAAGAAGAGCGGCTATTGCGGGGGTTATTGCAATGGAGCCTGATATTCTTGTTCTTGACGAGCCGACTGCAGGTCTTGACCCGAAGGGCAGAGATGAAATTTTAAACGCAATAACAAAGGTTCATAAGCAGATGAATATGAGCGTTATTCTTGTTTCACACAGTATGGAGGATGTTGCTTCCTACTGTGAAAAGCTTATTGTTATGAATAAGGGCGAGGTTTATTTGGAGGGAACAAAAAAGGAGGTTTTCTCAAACACTAAAAAGCTGAATGAAATTGGTCTTTCTTCGCCTGCCGTTACGATTATGGCGCAAAGATTAAAGGAAGAACACGGCATAGATTTGGGAGAAAAAATTTATACCGTTGACGATGTTTTTGAAGCAATAGAAGGTTATTTGGAAGGTAGAAAAAATGCTTAAAAATATAACAATCGGACAGTATTATCCGTCTGAATCATTTATACACAGACTTGACCCGCGTACAAAGATAATTCTTACTGTTTTTTATATTGCGACTGTGTTTTTTATACAGGGGCTGTGGGGATTTTTGTTTTTAGGAGTTTTATCTTTTTTTATGATAAAACTTTCGCGCGTACCGGTAAAGCTTTTTTTAAAAGGACTTAAGCCTGTTTTATTTATAATGATAATAACAGCGCTTCTTAATTTGTTTTTGACAGCTGACGGAAAAATACTTTTTGAATTTTATTTTTTGAAAATAACGGATAAAGGACTTAATTTATCTGTATTTATGATTTTAAGAATACTTTTTCTTGTTGTAGGCTCATCGTTTCTTTTGTATACAACATCGCCTGTAACAATGACATCGGGATTGGAAAGCTTGCTTAAGCCACTTAAAAAAATCGGAGTTCCGGCACATGAAATTTCGATGATGATGTCGATAGCGCTGCGATTTATCCCTACCTTAATTGAAGAAACAGATAAGATAATGTCGGCGCAAAAAGCAAGAGGTGCAAACTTAGACGAAGGGAATCTGATAAAAAGAGCAAAGGCACTTATACCGATTTTGGTACCGCTTTTCATATCTGCCTTCAGGCGCGCAGACGAGCTTGCAATGGCGATGGAATCAAGGTGCTACAATGGCAGCGACAACAGAACAAAATTAAAAGAGCTTAAATTCACAAAAAAAGATTTTATAGCTTATACAGCGTTTTTTGTCGGTGCTGCCGCAGCTATTTTGGTTGGAGCTTTGTAATAAAAATCTAGTAGGTAATTATGAGAAATATTTTAGTTGAAATGGCGTATGACGGCACGAATTATCATGGCTTTCAGACGCAGAAAAATGGGATAACGGTGCAGGAAACAATTGAAAAGGCACTTAGTGAATTTTTAAAAGAGGATATTTCAATAACAGGCTGCGGAAGGACTGACGCAGGTGTTCACGCTATGAAATATTATTTTAATTTTTATACAAATTCATCTGTGCCTGCCGATAAGCTTTCGTATGCGATGAAGCCGTTTTTACCTGAGGATATTGTTTTTAAAAAAGGATGCGTTGTTGATGATGATTTTCATTCACGCTTCAATGTCAAGAAAAAAACTTATGTATATAAAATTTTAAACTCAGAATTTTGCGACCCGTTTTTAAGAAATTATGCGTATTTTTATCCTTATTCGCTTGATATAGAGAAAATGAAAAAGGCTTGTGAAATTATAAAGGGAACGCACGACTTCAAAGCTTTTATGGCTTCGGGCGGTCAGGTGAAAACAACTGTCAGAACGATTTATGATTTAAGAGTAGAAAAAGAAAACGATGTTATTTTAATATATGCCTGTGCAGACGGATTTTTGTATAATATGGTGCGGATAATTGCAGGCACATTAATCGGTATCGGCAATGATAAGCTTACAGATAAAGATATAATTGACGCGATAGAAAACAGAAACAGGACTCTTCTTGGTGTAACTGTTCCGCCGAACGGTCTTTATATGTATGATGTTGAATATTAAAAAAGGAGAAAGAAAAATGGACGAAAACAATAATATTGAAAATACAGAAAATATAAATACAGAGGAAAACTATGAAAAAAGAGCTGTAAAAAGAGAGAATAAAAGAAAAAAGATAAACATAATAAAAATTATACTTATTATTCTTATTATTGGTGCGGCTGCATTTTTCGGTTATAAAGCTTTTTTGGAGATAAAGAAAAATCAGACTACATCAAAAGAAAATATATACTATACTCCTGCCGCGCAGACAAAATGTACTCAGTTTAAAAACTTTCTTGTTACTACCACGGTAGACGGAATAAAAATAATAAATTCCGGTGGAGAAGATGTTTTATCTGATGTTTATACTGCTGTTTCTCCTTATGTAAAAGGTATGAACGAGCCTGTTTTTTTAACAAACGACAAGATAATGCTTGTATATGATATAAGCGGAAAAACAGCAGTTCTTTTCAGCGAAAGCGGAATTATAAAGACTTTTAACTATTCAAATGATATCATAAAGGCAAAAATGAGTAAAACAGGTCAGTTTGTTTTTATTGTGAAGGAAGAAGGCTCAAAGGCGGCAGTCAAGGTATATAACGCTGACGGAAACGAGCTTATGACATGGTACAGCGGAACAGGCTATGTTGCCGACGCACAGATAAGCGATACCAAAAGCGCGATGGCAGTTGTGACAAATGAAGTAAGTAATGCGAAAATTTCTTCAAAGGTGCTTTTCTTTACCTTTGACAATCCTGAGCCATATATGGGCAAAATCTTAGGTGAAAGTATAGCTACCTATGTTTCATTCTATGAAGACAGCGCTTATATTCTTTGTGATGATTGTCTGTATTTTATTGATTCTGACGGAAATTTATCGAAGCCTGCTGAATTTGAAAAAAAGAAAATGAAGTTCTTTAAGTCATTTAAAAATGGAAATATAATGCTTTTTGAATCAGCAAACGAGCCGGAAAAATATGAGGTTTCTGTATATAATACAAAAGGAAAGGCGATAAGCAGCTTTATAATGGATTCATTCCTTTCTGTTGCAGATGTATCGGATAAAGAATTTCTTATCTTAAAAAGGCGAGGTGTTGTAAGCGTAAGCGACCATGGTAAGACAGTCAGAGAGCTTAACTGTACTTACGATGTAAAAAATGCCGCATATTATAAGGATAAAATTGCTGTGCTGTCACAGGATACGATATATATGTATTAAAATTTAATGAGGTGTGGTATGAAAGCAGATATTATTTTACTTGTTATAATACTGATAGCTTCGTATATCGGTTACATAAGAGGCTTTATTAAAGCCTTTTTGGATATGTTTTTTGTGTTGTTTTCTGCGTTGGGATGTTATCTTCTCTATCCTTATGCCGCAGATTTCATCACAATGACTCCGATTGATGAAAATATAAACGGATATGCAGTAAAGCTTCTTGGAGAAAAGTATCTTGAATCGGCAAATGCAGGAAATGCGGCTTCTCTTCTTCTTAAATATAATGTTGATACCGTTGAAGCGTTAATTCCGAAAATGGCAGACGGAATAACAACGATAGCTGTAAATATTATTGCGGCGGTAGTTGTTTTTGTAGGTATAAGACTTATTTTTATGCTTATAAAGGGTGTGTTCGGCTTTTTAACAAAAATTCCTGTTATCGGCTCTCTTGACTCAATTCTTGGTATGATTATTTCGTTTGTTTCAGCTATGCTTGTTGTGTTTGTATTTTTTGCTGTTATTTTACTGCCTCCCTGCAATAAATCTGAATTTTCGGCAACTGTCTGTGAGGAAGTGGATAAATCTTTTTTAACAAAAAAGGTTATGGAATATAACATTTTTGTTAATTATGAAAGTATAAAAGAAAGTGTAAGTATAGAATAAAGGGTATCAAAATGAAAGAAATAAAAGAAAAAATTGAAAATTTAAGGGCGCTTATAAATTATCACAGCGACAGATATTACAACGATGACGCGCCTGAAATAGACGATTTTGAATATGATAAGCTACTTCGCGAGCTTGAAAATCTCGAAAAGGAATATCCCGAATTTTCGGACAACGCTTCGCCAACAAAAAATGTGGGTGGAAAGGTATCGTCAACCTTTGAAGCAGTAGAGCACAGAGTGCCTTTGCAAAGCCTTGAGGACGCTTTTTCCTATGAAGAGCTTATTGATTTTGAAAACAGAATAAAAAACGCAGGCATTAACGATTATGAGCTTGTTGTTGAACTTAAAATTGACGGTCTGAGCGTTTCTTTGGAATATGAAAACGGCGAATTTGTACGCGGTTCAACAAGAGGAAACGGACAGGTGGGCGAGGATGTTACCGAAAATCTTATGCAGATTACGGATATAAAACACAAGATTGATGATGACAGCCCTTATTTTTGCGTAAGAGGCGAGGTTTATATGTCAAAAAGCGTTTTTGAGGACCTCAACAAAATGCAGGAAATAGCAGAGCAGAAGCTTTTTGCAAATCCGAGAAATGCCGCCGCAGGCTCTTTAAGACAGAAGGATTCGAGGATAACAAAAGAAAGAAATCTAAGCCTTTTTATTTTTAATTTACAGGCTTGCGAGGGAAAAAAATTCAAAAGCCATACTGAAACTCTTGACTATATAAAAAAGTGTGGACTTCCTGTAAGTATTTATTATAACACTTTTAAAACTATGGACGAGGCTTACAGAGAAATCCAAAGGCTCGGCGATATGCGTGAAGAGCTTTCGTTTGACATAGACGGCGCAGTTATTAAGATAAACGATTTTGAGCAAAGAAAAATTTTAGGGGAAACCTCTAAGTTTCCGAAATGGGCAATTGCATATAAGTATCCTGCCGAAATAAAGGAAACAAAGCTTACAGATATTGTCATACAGGTTGGAAGAACAGGCGTTCTTACTCCGAATGCGGTTTTGGAGCCTGTCAGACTTGCAGGCACAACCGTTCAGAGAGCAACGCTTCATAATTATGATAATATAAAGGATAAGGATATCCGTATCGGAGATACGGTTTTAGTCCGTAAGGCAGGGGATATCATTCCTGAAATTGTAGCTTCAGTTCCTGAAAAAAGAACAGGAGAAGAGCTTGAATTTACAATGCCTGAAATTTGTCCTGTATGCAAAAGTGAGGTAAAAAGAGAGGACGGAGAGGCGGCGTACAGATGTACAAATATCGAATGTCGCGCACAAATACTCAGAAATCTTTCTCATTTTGCTTCAAAGGAAGCTATGGATATTGATGGCTTAGGACCGCAGATTGTCGAAGCACTTCTGGAAAATAAGCTTATTTCTAAGGTTTCAGATATATATAAGCTCAAAAAAGAGGATATTTCGGCATTGGAGCGAATGGGTGATAAATCTGCTGAAAATCTTATAAATGCTATTGAAAATTCCAAAAAGCAGGATTTGTCTAATCTTCTTTTTGCACTCGGAATAAGACAGATAGGTAAAAAGGCAGGGAAGAATATCGCTTCGCATTTTAAGAATATAGATAATGTTATGAATGCAGGTATTGAGGAATTTACAGATATTTTTGATGTGGGCGAAATTTCGGGAAGAAATGTTGTTGAATTTTTTGAGAATCCGCAGAACAGAAGTACAGTCGAGGAATTAAAGGCATACGGTGTTAATACAGAATATATATCAACGGGCGTTTCGGAAGTATTCAAAAATATGACCTTTGTTTTAACTGGAACATTACCTACGCTTTCAAGAGCAGACGCAACAAAGATAATTGAGGATAACGGCGGAAAAACTTCGTCATCTGTATCAAAAAAGACAACCTATGTTTTAGCAGGCGAAGAAGCAGGAAGCAAGCTTACAAAGGCACAAACGCTTGGAATAAAGATAATTTCCGAAGAAGAATTTTTAAATATGGTGGAATAAAAAAACAGATTTCTACAAAGAAATCTGTTTTTTTGGCGCGCCTTAAGGGATTCGAACCCCTGACGCCTCGGTTCGTAGCCGAGTCCTCTATCCAGCTGAGGTAAAGGCGCATTTGTTTTAACAACTTCTATATTATAGCAGAATATTTTTTATTTGTCAATCTTTTTTGCTTTTTTTCTTAAAAAATCTTTACTTTGAGAAAAAAGTATGGTAAAATGTGCCTAACAAATGAATCTGAAAGGAAAAATAAAGATGAGATACAAATTTTTAAGATTTCCAAACGGAAAAACAAAAGCGGTAACCTTCAGCTATGATGACGGTTGTGTTGATGATGTCAGAATGGCAAAAACCTTAAGTGAATATAATCTTAAGGGAACATTCAACCTGAATAACGATGAGTTAAGGCAGGGAAGCGGTATGAGTGATGATGAAGTAAGGGAATATATTCTGAAAAAAGGTCACGAAATCGCCGTTCACGGTGCTATGCACAGAGCTGAGGGGGCGCAGAGACCGATTGACGCTATTCACGATGTTTTGAAAAACAGACTTGAACTTGAAAAAAAATACGGTCTTATTGTTCGCGGAATGGCATATCCCGACAGTGGCATAACCCGGTTTTCAAACGGTGCTTCCTATGATAATATTAAGAATTATCTTAAGGACCTTGATATTGTATATTCTCGTACACTGGGCGGTGATAACGATGAGTTTATGCTTCCGACAGACTGGTATGAGTGGATGCCGACAGCACATCATAATAATCCGGAAATTTTTAATTATATTGATAAATTTTTAAGTTTTGATTATGAAAAACTTTATGGCGCATCCCGTTATCCGAGACTTTTTTACATATGGGGACACAGCTATGAGTTTGAAAGAAATAACAACTGGGACAGACTTACTGAGATATGTGAAAAGATAAGTAATAATGATGATGTGTGGTATGCGACAAATATCGAAATATATAATTATGTAAGTGCGTACAACTCACTTTCATACAGTGCCGACAGCTCTATTATTTACAATCCGTCTCTTTATGAAATATGGTTTGATATTGACGGAAAGCTGTACTCGATAAAATCGGGCGAGACTTTGAAAATATAAGGAGCTTTAAAGATGAAAACAGGCATTTATCAGCATTATAAAGGAAACCGCTATGAGCTTATATATATTGCAAATCATTCTGAAACATTGGAAAAAATGGTGGTATATAGAGCTTTGTACGGTGAGGGAGAAATATGGGTGCGACCTCTGTCTATGTGGGAAGAAGAGATTGAGGTTGACGGAAAAAAACTCAAGCGTTTTGAGTATGTTGGATAAACAGCACAATTTTTGTTCAAAAGGAAGAGAAGGGGGGAACTCTAACCGGTTTCCCCGATCCCCTAAAAATATTTATATAAGCTTCATAATTACTTCTGCAATAAGCACCGTCGCACACGAAAAAGCCGCAACTGTAAGCAGGCTTTTTTCTTTTTGCGCAAGAATTATTGCTGCAAGAAAACCGAAGAATGCAGAAATTCTGTTTGAGGTTGAATAAAATATTCCCGGAATTGTCATAACGCTCAGGACAGAGTAGGGGATATAGTGCAGAAAAGAAAGAATGAACTTGTTTTTTATTTTCTTTTTTACAAGCACAAGCGGAATCATTCTGACTAAATATGTAACTCCTGCCATTACCGCAAGGTATACGAAAAATTTAAAATTATCCATTTTTCTCATCCTCCGTTTCATCGTTTTCAACAGGTGCAATAATTGCAAAAACTGTACTTGAAATTGCGGCACAGATAATTATAACAAATCCGCTCGGAATAGTTTTTAAAAGCGGAATGTAATAGAATAGACAGCTTAAAATTATGGCTGTTATTATACAAAGCGCGTCAGATTTGTTTCTCTTTGCGGGTGGCACAACAATTGCAATAAACATAGCATAGATTGCAACTCCAAGCGCTGAAATTATAATTTCGGGAAGAACATTTCCCGCAACTGCACCGAAAAGCGTGCCTGCACTCCAGCCAAGATATGGTGTCAGTATCAGTCCGTAAAGATATTTTTTTCCTGCCTGCTCCCGTCTGCCTGTTGCAACTGCAAAAACCTCATCTGTATTTACAAACGCAATCAGAAACCTGTCAGCAAAGCTTACGCTTTTTCCAAGCTTTTGCGAAAGTGAAACCGACATAAGCGAATATCTTAAATTTATTACAAGCTGCGTCACTGCGACTTCGACAAGTGTTCCTCCCGTTGCCATAATAGGCACGCCTGCAAGCTGACCTGCTGAGGTTACATTAAACATCGAAACCAAAAGCGCCTGAATAATTGTCAGACCGTTTTCAACTGCAAATATACCAAACGCAAACGAAACGGACAAATAACCGAAGCATATCGGAAGTCCGTCTTTTATTCCTTTAATAAAACTGTTGTTTTCTCTCATTTTTTCACCTTTTTTGAAATTTTACTTTATACATTTTATAACAATTTTCTCTTTTTGTCAACAGTTTGAAAATAATTTGAAAAGAATATTGAAAAAAGAATAAATGTGTGCTATAATGATTTCATCGAAGATGAAATCAATGAATTGCCTTCGGCATGAATTGGAATCTACGATTTCATGAATTGAGCCTTACGGCTCATGAATTGCACTTCGTGCATTAAGGCAATTCAATTCATGTTGCGATAGCAACAATTCATGGCTTTAGCCAATTCATGACAACGCAGTTGTCAATTCATTAAAAATGAATGGCAACTAATTTGTGCAGTCTTTATATAATTGCCATATACGGAATTTTATTATATAATAAAAAATTACGGAGAAACAAAAAATGATTATAAAATGTAACAGTGAAAAAATTCGTTATACAGGAAGATGGAACATAACTGAAGAATCGGCAACATCAACGGCAAACGGTAATTATTTTGAGTTTATGTATTATGGAGAATGTGCAGTAATCGGGTTTGATACATCATATACAAGAACTCCGTTTCCGCATATTTACATAAGTGTTGACGGTGGCGCCGATATAGAGGTTTCTCTTGACAGATATGTAAGAATTTCCGCTCAGGAAGGGAAACACAAAGTTTGTGCTATAATGAAAGGCTCAGTTGAGAGCCAGCACAGATGGTTTGCACCTCTTGAAGCTAAGGTTTCGCTTCTTGAAATTGAAGCCGATTCGTTTTTAGATTTGCCTGAAGATACACGACCAATTATAGAGTTTATCGGTGACTCGATAACAGAAGGTATTTCAATTGATACAGGATATCTGAACTACGGCAAAAATTATGATATGGTATATTGGGACGATTCAACAGCCGGATATGCATGGCGTACTGCGAAAGCATTGAATTTCAGACCTGTTATTATGGGGTATGGTTGTCTGGGGACGACCAAGGGAGGTGCCGGAGGAGTTCCTCCTGTGGCAGAATCGTATAAATATTACAGTGATGGCTGTCCGATGGAAAGTAAGAATGCTGATTTTATTGTTATCAATCATGGAACAAATGACCGTGGTGCTGATAAACAGACTTTTAAAGAAAAATATTTTGAATTTTTGTGCATTGTAAGGGAACGAAATCCGTTATCAAAGATAATCTCTCTGACTCCGTTTTCAGGCTGTCTTGCAAAAGAAATAAAAGAGGTTGTCGAAAAGTATAATAACGAAAATGGAGATAATGTTTTTTATATAGATACTACCGGTTGGATTGCCCCTGAGCCTATTCATCCGACAAGAGACGGTCATAAAACAGTAAGCGGAAATTTATCAAGAATAATAAAAGAACAATTGCTTTAAAAAAGCTGTATGCTGTTATATTTGAGTTTAAGAGAGATATATCAAAAAAAAACGGAGGGGAAAATATGAATTACCGTGAGGATAAATACGGAAATAAGCTTTCAATTCTCGGCTACGGATGTATGCGCTTTAAAGGTAAAAGAGGAAAAACTGATATGGAGGCTGCCGACAGACAGCTTATGACGGCGTATAGAAACGGTGTAAACTATTTTGATACAGCGTATATATATCCTGGAAATGAGCTTGTTCTTGGCGAGCTTTTAGAAAAAAATAATATCAGAAAAAATGTTAATATTGCAACAAAGCTGCCGCATTATCTTGTGAAAACAAATGAAAGTGCGGAGGAGCTTTTTAAAGAGCAGTTAAAGAGATTGCGCACAGATTACATTGATTATTATTTAATGCATATGCTATCTGATGTTGCTACCTGGGAAAGACTTAAAGGTCTTGGAATTATTGAATGGATAGAAGAAAAAAAGAAAAATGGAGAAATAAGACAGATTGGTTTTTCGTATCATGGAAATACAGAGAATTTCTGTAAGCTTATTGACGCGTATGACTGGGATTTCTGTATGATTCAATATAACTATATGGATGAGCATACACAGGCAGGCAGACGCGGTCTTCACTATGCAAACAAAAAGGGGATTCCTGTTATGATAATGGAGCCGCTTCGCGGAGGCAGACTTGTAAACAATCTGCCGAAGGAGGCTGTTAAGGTTTTTGAAGATTATGAGAAAAAGCATACTCCTGCACAGTGGGCATTTAAATGGCTGTGGAATCAGCCTGAGGTAACTGTTGTGCTATCAGGAATGAATTCAGATGAAATGGTTGCAGATAACCTTGAGAACGCTTCAAATTCATATGTCGGAGAGCTTAGCGAAAACGAAGAAACAATGTTTGGAAAGGTAGTTGAAGCAATAAATTCAAAAATGAAGGTTGTATGTACAGGCTGCGGATATTGTATGCCATGTCCTCAAAAGGTTGATATTCCCGGTACTTTTGCAGCGTATAATCGTGTTTATACAGACGGAAAATTTACAGGACTCAAAGAATATCTTATGTGTACAGCATTAAGAAAAAATTCAACAGCGGCTTCAAACTGCATTGGCTGCGGAAAATGCGAAAAGCATTGCCCACAGCATATTGAAATACGAAAAGAGTTAAAAAATGCTGAAAAAGAGCTTGAAGGATTTTTGTATAAAACTGCAAGTAAGCTTGCAAAAATTTTCACAAAATTTTAATTTGGTATATTTTTTTGTCTATTTTATAAAATTCACTTGAAATATATTCTTATTTATGTTATTATATAATATATTATTAATTCGGAGGACTACATAATGGAAAGATATGAACAGGCAAAAGGTATTTATGCGAAAATAGGTGTAGATACAGATAAAGCAATAGAAAAATTGAAAAATATCCCGGTTGCACTTCATTGCTGGCAGGGTGACGATGTTACAGGCTTTGACCACGACGGACCTTTGACAGGCGGTATTCAGACAACAGGAAACTATCCCGGAAAAGCAAGAAATTATAAAGAGCTTATGGCTGATATGGATAAGGTTATTTCCTTATGCCCGGGTACAAAAAAATTGAATCTTCATGCTTGCTATGCAATTTTTGAAGAGGGACAGTTTGTTGACCGTGATAAAATTGAGCCGAAGCATTTTGAAAAATGGGTACAGTTTGCTAAAGAAAGAGGAATGGGTATTGATTTTAATCCTACATTTTTCTCACACGAGAAGGTTAAAGACGGTCTAACCCTTTCAAGTCCTGATAAAGAAACAAGAGATTTCTGGATTGAACACGGAAAGGCTTGTATCAGAATATCCGAGTATTTTGCAAAGGAAACAGGTATTCCTTGTGTAATGAATATCTGGACTGGTGACGGCTTTAAAGATATTCCTGCCGACAGAATGGAGCCGAGAATAAGATATAAGGAATCAATCGAAGCTATATTATCGGAACCGTTTGACAAAAAGCTTGTTAAGCCTTGCGTTGAGTCAAAGGTTTTTGGTATCGGCGTTGAATCTTTTACAGCAGGAAGCGCTGAGTTTTCACTTTCATTTGCCGCAACACATGACGGTTGCTTACCGCTTATGGATAACGGACATTATCACCCGACAGAATTTGTATCGGATAAAATTCCTGCGTTACTCGCGTTTTTCGATGAAATTGCGCTTCATATAACAAGACCAGTTAGATGGGATAGTGACCATGTTGTTTTATTTGATGATGAAACAAAGGAAATGGCAAAGGAAATAGTAAGAAACAATGCACTTTCAAGAGTATACATGGCACTTGACTATTTTGACGCTTCGATAAACAGAATTTCAGCATGGACAACAGGCTTCAGAAGCTGGCAGAAAGCTCTTCTTTATGCTCTTTGTACACCAAACGAAGCGTTGAAAGAACTTCAGGATAAGAGCGATTTTTCACGCCTTATGATAATGCAGGAAAAATTAAAAACAATGCCATTTGGAGATATCTGGGAAAAATACTGCAGTGAATGTGGCGTTTCAGCAGATGATGAAGAATGGTTTGAGGAAATAAAAAAATATGAAGAAGATGTGCTTAGTAAAAGATAATTAATCGCATAAAAAATATTTTATTGGAATATAATATATTAAGAAAATAAAAATAAAAAATTTCAAAAAAGCTATTGACAAAACATAAAATATATGGTAATATATTATAGTGTTGAGTATAAGTTGCGCCGGAGTGGCGGAACTGGCAGACGCCCAGGACTTAAAATCCTGTGGGATTAATTTCCCGTACCGGTTCGATTCCGGTTTCCGGCACCAATTATACTCAACACCGATAACGCGGGATGGAGCAGCCTGGTAGCTCGTCGGGCTCATAACCCGAAGGTCGGTGGTTCAAATCCGCCTCCCGCAACCACTAAAAAACCGCTTAAACACTGCGTTTGAGCGGTTTTTGTTTTTTCTTTCAAATTTATAAAAAGCGTGTTTTGTCCATAGTTGTTTTTCAAATTTTATTATATATTTAGTGTTTGAACTTTTTTCAATAAATAATTGAAGCAACGAAAAAACAATAAAAAATAATGTTTTTAAAGTAAAATTATATTATTTTTTCAATTCGCGCGAAAAATGTATAAAAAATAAAATATGTTATAAGCGTTCTATATGTATGGAAGTTAAAACAAAATAAGGTGGAAAAGGTAGGAAATTCAAATTTATTTTTTAATACTATATATAAATAAAAGGGCGTTGCCTCAATTTGTGATTTTTTCACTTATTGAGACACGCCCTTATATCTCTTTTTAGATAAAATATTTTATATTTCTGCATACAAAAGAACAACTTACATGGACTGACATTTTTTTGCATTGTAACAATGTTGATTTTACAAGCAATATCAACATTGTTATTCAGATATAAGCGTTTCTTTTTTTATGTGGGTGAAAATCTGTCTTACTGTCTGTTTAATTCCTGTGCTATTATATTAATTGTTCTATTGGTACGAAGAACAACAACAGCTTCATTGAGGCCGTGTTTACCAATTTATAACTTCATATTTTTAACAACTGGTCTTTGTTGCTGAAGGGCATAAGCATTCTTTGCAAAATATGTTACAGAAAATGCTAGTATAAGATTCTGCGACGCATTTTTATTTATAATTCGTCAATGTTTTCAGCTAATATTTTTATAACAGAATATAACTTGTCAAATTTATCTGCTTTAATATTGCTTAAAGAATTAAGCAATGTTGACAGTTTTTTTTCGCTATTCACCGAAACATCGAGAAGCAGATAATCTGTGCTTACCTCCAGAACATTTGCTATGGTTATCAGTGATTCAATGGATAATGCCCGTGTTCCTCTTTCTATATGACCTATATGTGCGGTGGATAAATCACAGGCTTCTGCGAGCTGTTCCTGTGTAAGAAATTTTTGCTTTCTTGCCTTTCGTATTCTCTCTCCCAAAGCAACATAATCAAATAGATTTTTCACTAAAAACACCACCTTTCAGTATCAATTATATACTAAATGTTAATATTTTTAATACATTGTCAGAATTTATTATTGACTAATAGCATTATTTGTGGTATAATATTATAAAATACAGCTAATCAAATAATTTTAGTTGGGGGGAGAGAACAAGTGAAAAATATATTGGTTATCGGTGCACACTATGATGATGCGGAATTGGGAGCAGCAGGAACAATGGCAAAATTTGCAAATGAGGGCGGTGGAACGGTTTATAAGCTTACGCTGACAGACAATGTTACAGATTTTACGCAAATGAATATTCACGTAGAATATGAATCAAGTGCAATGCAGTCACATAAATCTTGCGAAATAATGGGAGTTTCTGAGATTACGGAGCTAAAGCCTGTAAACTGCAATCATCTGAAATATTCCACACAGATTATGCAAAGTATTGAAAAAATTATATTTCAGAATAAAATAGATACTGCTATTATACATTATGATGATGATATGAACACAGACCATATTGAAGCCTCAAAAATTTGTCTTACAGCTGCAAGGCATTGTGACAATATACTTATGTATCAGAGTAACGGATATATATTGAATAAAGCTTTTCAGCCGAATTTTTTTGTGGATATAAGTGGTTATATCGATATAAAAAGAAAAGCGCTTGAGCAGTACGGTGATGAACATAACAGATTTGACAGACTTTTTGAATTAAGTATAGAACGCTGTAATACTTGGGGATATGCGAATAAGTGTGATTATGCCGAAGGCTTTAAAATAGTAAAAATGTTGAATCGGTAGGAGGATAAAATGGGAAGGGTTCTTTTTGTTTCCTGCACTAATGTGGGAATAAGTATGATAGAAGAAATTTTTAGCAATTCATCAATAAAAGTTGAAGTTGTCGGCATTGTCAATCTTAATTTTAACGAGGGTATAAATAAAGCAAATTATCAAACATATGTTGAGGTTTCGGATAAATATAATATTCCGATACACTATTGTAAAAATATAAATGACAGCGATACTGTGTTATGGATGAAAGAAAAAAAGCCGGATATTATAATACAATCCGGCTGGTCGCAAAAATTTAGCAGTGATGTTCTGAATATTCCGAAATATATGTGTATAGGAGAGCATCCTGCACCTTTGCCGAAGGGAAGAGGTGCTGCGTGCGTTAATTGGGCAATTTTGACAGGTGAAACAAGCTGGGGTGACAGCTTTTTTGAAATGGTATCAGAGTATGATAAAGGAAAGCTTCTTGCTCAGGATTTCTTCAATATTGAGGTTTTTGACAATGTGAAAACAGTTTATGATAAGGTTGCAGAAGCTTCAAAAAATATTATTACAAAAAATGTAGAAAAATGGAGTAATGGTATTTTCTGTGCAGTTGAACAAGATGAAAGCAAAGCAACATATTATAAAAAAAGATGTCCTTCTGACGGATTTTTCACATTTGATGAATATGCAAAAAAACTGCATAATTTTATCAGAGCACAAACATATCCGTATCCCTGCGCTTTTTTTATGGCAAACGGCAAGAAAATTAAAGTTATTTCTTCAAATGAAATTTTTGAAAAAACAAATGAGAAACCAGGTACTGTACTTAAATCAACAGAAAGGGGAGGTATAATTGTTGTCTGCAAGAATTACGAAACAATAGAAATATTGCGATTGCGCGAGGAAAATCAGCCGGAAATGTGGGCTAAGGACTGGGCAGAAAAAAATAACATAAAAAATTTAAGTTAAAATGCACCGTTAAAATATAAAGTTATTACTTTATTGTTAGCGACAACAGGGGGTAGGCGTGGTGAAATTTTAGGTTTAAAATGAAATAAAATTGATGAGGATACTTTTAAAGAAAAATGCAGAGCATTTTATGAAAATTTGAGTAGTAATTACCCGCAATCAAAAATATTTGCTATAACGCCGATATGGCGAAAAGACATGAACGAAGATCGAATATTCGGTGCATTTGAAAAGGTAGAAGAAAATATAAAAAGCGCTGTAAAGGACCTTAAAAATGTAACTGTTATTTCAGGCTTTGACTTTGTTTTGAAGGATGAAAAATATTTTGCAGATTTGCGGCTTCATCCGAATGACGAAGGCTTTAAGTATTATTATGAAAATTTATATAACGAAATAAAGGACAAGATGTAGCTTTTTAAATCAACTGTTTTACAAAATTCCAATGTAAAACAGTTGATTTTTTTTGTTCTGTGTGTTATAATGAGTTTGCAATGCAAACTCAATGAATTGCCTTCGGCATGAATTGAAATCAAAGATTTCATTAATTGCACTAAAGTGTATTAAAGACAATTAAATTTATCAGACATTGTATTTGATAAAATTATAAGGATTATCAGCATTATATATTTTAACATAAAAGGAGTACATTGACATGAAAAATTTAAAAAGTAAAATACTGTCGCAAATTCCGTCATATATCCTGAAAGCATTGAATGGCATTGAATAGGAGAATTCAAAAATCTTATATACGAAAAAGAAGCAATAATGCTTCATTTTTTCGGACTAAAAAAATAACAAAGAGGTGTATAATTATGAATATTACAAATGATGTAAAGTATATCGGTGTTAATGACAGAAAAATTGATTTATTTGAAGGGCAGTATATTGTGCCTGAAGGAATGGCATATAATTCATATGTGATTCTTGATGAAAAAATTGCGGTAATGGATACTGTTGATAAAAGCTTTGGCGACGAGTGGCTTTCTAATCTTAAAAATATAATCGGAGAAAAAACTCCCGATTATCTTATTGTACAGCATATGGAGCCTGACCATTCTGCAAATATCGTGAGCTTTTGCAAAAAATATCCAAAATCCAAAATTGTTGCCTCTTCAAAGGCTTTTTCAATGATGAAAAACTTTTATAAAAACGATTTTTCAGATAGACAGATTGTTGTTGATGACGGCGATACATTGTCGTTAGGTGAGCATACGCTCACATTTTTATCTGCTCCGATGGTGCATTGGCCTGAGGTTGTAGTTACTTATGACAGCAAGGATAAGGTGCTTTTTTCTGCTGACGGATTCGGAAAATTCGGCGCGCTTGACGCTGAAGAGGACTGGGCTTGCGAAGCAAGAAGATATTATTTCGGGATTGTGGGGAAATACGGCGCACAGGTTCAAATGCTTTTAAAAAAGGCAGCTTCTCTTGATATTAAGGCGATTTGCCCGCTTCACGGTCCTGTGCTTATCGAAAATCTTCCATATTATCTTGAGCTTTATGATAAATGGTCGAGCTATCAGCCTGAAGAAGAGGGGATTGTTATTGCCTATACATCAGTTTACGGTAATACAAAAAATGCAGTTTTGAAGCTTTCGGAAAAATTAAAAGCAAACGGCTGTCCTAAGGTTGTTATAAATGACCTTGCAAGATGTGATATGGCAGAAGCAGTTGAGGACGCATTCCGTTACAGCAAGATTATATTTGCAACAACTACTTATAACGGAGATATTTTTCCGTTTATGCGACAGTTTATTGAACATCTCACAGAGCGCAATTTCCAGAACAGGACTGTTGCGTTTATCGAAAACGGAAGCTGGTTTCCTAATGCTTCAAAGGTTATGAAGGGACTTTTGGAAAAAAGCAAAAATCTTAATTACATTGAAAATGAAGTGAAGATTTTGTCAGGTTTAAATGAAGAAAACGAAAATCAGATTAATGCTCTCGCCGATGAGATTTGCAAAGAATACCTTTCGAAATGGTTTGTGTAAATCATTCTTTAAATTGAATTACTGTTTTTCCGAAAAGTTTATAATATGGGACAGGCTTTTTGTGGAATACATAGTAGTTTATTGCGTCTGATAAAAATATTCCTGCAATTGAAACTACTATCCATACAAGACTGTACGGAAGACATATAACTCCGAAAAGATGGTAAGGCATATTGCTGTAATCCCACATAAGAAGCAGGTTGAACGAAATACTTATTATACCTATAATAAGCTCAAAAAGAGTTATTACAAAAGAGCCGACAATTCCCTGAAGAAGTAAGTCCATATCCCAGGAAAAACGCTCGTTTATGTAGTCGAGTATAATAAGAATTATTCCGCCGCATATCCCCATTAACGGATAGGAATAGCCTCTGAAGCAGACCTCAATGGCAATATAAACGCAAAAGCCCGTTGTAAAAAGTATAAAAAGTCTTAATAAATTAATAACGCATCACCAATATAAATGGTATGCGTTATTTTTTTTAATATTCCATTCCGTTAAACACATCAACAGCTTCTTTCCAGGATTTTTTTTCTTCCTCTGTCCATTCTTCGTTTGTATAGCGGTAATCGCTTTTTCTTTTTACCTCGGAAAGATGTTCATTTAATTCTTCGTATTTTTTTAGCGTACATTCCGTAAGCTCGGAAACTGTTTTTTTATTTGTAAATTTAAGCCTTCTTACAGAAACAAGGTGCGGAACACAGATGATTGAGGATTTTTTGTATTTTTCTTTAAATTGCTCATTTTCAAAAAATTCCAAAAATGCTTTTGTGTAGTCCTCCTCGTTCATATTAAGTCCCTCGCAGAAAAAACAGCCCTTATGCTCATCATACTGTATTTTATTTTTTTTATCACCAATATTTTTTATAACATTAAAAAGAAAATCGTGGTATAAAATAGCGTGTGACAGAGGGTTGTCCTTAGTTAAAAGCTTGTGAGCGTGACGGGAACAAAAACCGTTCGCTTTCTCGATTTTATATCTTAAATGCGGAAAATTTACATTTTCATAAAAAAATCTATCTGTCATTTCGTCCATACGGAATTTGACCATCGCACATATCGGACATTTGTTTTCGTCCATTTTTTTCATAAGATTGTGAAACGCGGCTTCTTTATCTAACATTTTATTTTACTTCCTTTTATTTCTTCATTTCAATTGCTCTTTTTGTACATTCCTGCATTGCGCTGTCGATTATACCGTAAAAATCCTTTTCGTTCAAATAATCTACGGCGCGGATTGTAGTGCCTCCCTTAGAGCATACCTTATCAATAAGTATTTCGGGAGAATCCTCGCTCTGAAGAAGTAGCTTTGCACTTCCCAAAACAGTTTTAGCCGCCATAATGAGCGCTGTTTTGTAGTCAATTCCTTGCTTTTCTCCCGATTTTGCAATTGCATCTATAAACATATAGCAGTACGCAGGGGAAGAGCCTGATACGCTTATTATGTTGTCAAGAAGCTTTTCTTCCATATAGTAGCTTTCTGAAAAGGAATTGAGAAGCGCTTTTGCAAATTCTTTTTCGTCCTCCGAAAAGCCTTCTGAGAACACATATGCTGTAACACCTTCACCGACCAACGCAGGAGTGTTCGGCATAGTTCTTAAAACCCTCCTGTCTTTTCCTGTAAGCTCTTTTATATGATTTATTGTAATTCCGGGCGCAACGGTTATGATTATAGTTTTTTCGGGGATAGACATACCTTTTAATACATCATCATATACCTGCGGCTTAACCGTAAGAAAAAGGTAATCTGAAAGCTCCGCCGCTTCGCTTGCTGATTCCGTGATATTAAGACCAAGCTCTTTAAAAGAAGCGGTTTTTGTCTTATCTGTATCAAAGATATTTATATCTGATTTTTCTATAATTTCCGACTTTATAATTCCGTTTATTATAGCGGTTGCAATATTACCGCTTCCGATAAAACCGATTTTTTTGTTTTTTGTTTCCATAATTTATAACGCTCCTCTGTAAAAATGTCCTCTTGTGAATTTTGTAAGCGGATTTTGTCTTGTTTTGAAGCAATGAAGAATTTCTTCAACCTGTGCTTTGTTTTCAAAGGTGAAATGTATTCTAAAGCTTCCAATTCCTGCTTCTTCGATTTCTCTTAATTTATCAGCCATCATAACAGGGTAGGGGTTATATATTACATTTTTGCTGCAATCCTCGCAGTCTACAATAAATTCCTCTCCCTTTCTGTCCTTTAAGATAATCGGGTTTTTATCACATTTGTTTTTTCTTATATTAGATTTAATGCAGGACTCCGTTATCATAAGCGGAATATGACCGTAGGCGAAGGCGCTCAGCTTCATATTGTTTGTATTTAAAGTTTTTATATTTTTTAAATTAAGCTCTACCGAAGCATTAATATTTTTTACGCCAAGCTCTTCAAAAAATTCTGCGGATATAGAGTTTGTAAGATTAAGAGTGAAATCTCCGTATATTTCGTAGTTTTCTTTGAATTTTTCTATTGTGCCTATATTTCCTGCAAATACTTTTGTGATTTCGGGATGTGATGATAAGAATTTTTCATCGTTCTCCAACGATTTTTCGTCAGGTATTCTTTCACACATAAGACCGACATTCTCAATTTTTGCGTATTTCTGTTCATATTCCTGTATAACGCCTCTTTTTGCAAAAATAAGAACATCCTTCCAGGCTTCGCGCACCCATTTTAACTGCGGCGCGGTTTTTACAGTCACATAATATTGCGGCTCTTTTATTTCTACCTGTTTTTTTGCAGGAGAATAAATAAATTTATTCGGCTGAATTTCAGTATTCTGTATATTCTCTGTAAACTGACTGATTTCTCTTCTTATGGCGTTTATTTCGCTTACAGGAAGAAATATGTTTTCTTTTTCAAGGCAAATTTCTATATTTTCAAAATAAAACGGCTCATTTCCTGTTTTTGAAAGCTGAGACACGATTTTTTCTTCTGTTACAGGTGCATTTATAGCCTCTTGCGCAACTACATCAGACATAAAGGTGTATTCTTGTCCCTGATATAAAAGCTTAACTTCAATTTCGCCTGTATCCTTTACCGTTAAGCTTATATCAACAGGAAGCTTGTAAAAATCTCCGCTTTGTCTTAAAATGCTGTCATAATGCTTTTCAAGCTTTTTTGTATCGTTTGAATAAGGATTTTCCCTTTTCTGAAAATTAAATAAAGCGCTGTCCTTTATATCCTTGAAATACCCTTGCGTATATCCGCCTCTCATAAATGAAGCGTTAAGGATTGCATAATCTTCTTCGGTGGGCTTTTGTGAACGGTCGCTTGTACGCTTGTACACATCTGTTACTGCGGCTGTGTAGTATTCGCTTTTGAGTCTGCCTTCGATTTTTAAAGTATCAACACCGATTTCCCGAAGCTCAGACAAGCAGTCGATAAGCGATAAATCCTTAGGGGAGAGAAGATAGCCTTTTTTCTGAGAATATTCGTAAACAAGGCGGCACGGCTGTGCGCATCTGCCTCTGTTTCCGCTTCGTTCTCCGATAAAGCTTGAAAAATAACACTGACCGCTGTAACATACGCAAAGGGCGCCGTGACAGAAAACCTCGATGTTTATGTCACAGCTGTCCTTTATTCTTTTTATTTCCTTTTTGGAAAGCTCTCTTGGCAAAACTACTGTATCAAAGCCCATTTTTTCAAGAAGCTTTACGCCGTATATATTGTTTATTGTCATCTGCGTTGAAGCAACAAGCTTTAAGGAAGGCGCAATTTCTTTTATAATTTTATAAACGCCCCAATCCTGCACTATAACTCCATCAGCATTTGCCTTGCAGATTTTATTTGTCAGCTTTATTATTGAGTTTATTTCGTTGTCATATATAAGCGTATTTACGGCAACAAACACCTCGACGCCTCTTTGATGACAGTATTTAACCGATTCCTTAAGCTCTTCGGGAGTAAAGTTTTTTGCCCCCTGTCTTGCGCTGAATTCCTCAAGTCCGAGATAAACTGCGTCAGCTCCGAATTTTACGGCAGCCTCCAATGCTTTTTTTGAACCTGCCGGTGATAAAATTTTCATATATTTTTTCCTCTTTTTTGTTTTCTTTGTATGTTATTAAAATATTTTAAATTGCTTTAATTTTCTTAAAATTACTTCTCCCTTCGGAAGAAGAACGATTTCTTCTTCTGAAAGTCCCTTTACAATAATAAGCGCTGCCACATAGATAACCGCAGTAACAGCAATTGCGCCTGCAAGAGCAATCACAATATACGTATGCAAGCTTATTAAGGAATAGGTGAAAAGTGCTGCTGCAGCTGTAACTGCCGATAATATAACAGGCTTAAGTATGAAATCTACAAAGCCATATTTTACTTTTGTATGTCGCTTTAATGCAGTAAGATTAAGTATCATTACAACGATATAGCACACAAGTGTTCCGATAGGCGCGCCTTTTATATTAATCTGCGGCTGTGATACTAAAAGTAGGTTTATAAAAATCTTAAACATTCCGCCGATAACCATATTTACAACAGGTACCCATACCTTTCCAAAGGACTGCAACACAGCGTTTGAGGTCTGAACAAAGGTTACAAATATAACAGAAATACCCATAATATTGAGAAGGATTGAATTTGCTGTATCTCCGTAAAACAAATCCAAAATCGGTGTTGCCATAACGCATAAGCCGATACCGCACGGAATTGCGAGGGCAAGCGTTATTTTAAAGGCTGAGCGGATGCTTTTTACAGCTTCATTCATTTTATTTGTTGCAACAAACGAAGCAATATATGGAACTATTGATATCGAGAGTCCGTTTATTATTGTAGGCGGCATATTAAAAAACGTAATTGCACGGTTTAAGTAGCCGTATAACGATGTCACTTCTTCTTCCGAGTAGCCAAGTCCCGAAAGTGTATTCATAACGGTTGCCATATCTATAAATGATGTAAGCGTGAAAACAGAAGCGCCGATAGTTATCGGAACAGCGATTTTAATAAGGCGTTTTAATATTGAGGTTCTGCTTTCCGAAATGGGAGCGTTTTTGAAATCCTCAAGAGAAATGATTTTTCTTCTGCTTCTGTCAGCAATACTGTAAAAGCTCAAGAATACCACACTGAGAAGCGTACCTATTGTTATTCCTGCAATAGCGCCTGCCGATGAAAGAAAATATGTGTCAAACTGCATTTTTACAATATATGCAATACTAAGACCGAAAATAAGCTTTGAAAGTGCTTCTATAACCTCGCTTATTGCAGTAGGATACATATTCTGGTGTCCCTGATAATAGCCTCTGTATGCGCTTGCAAGCGATACAAAAAACAAGCTTGGCGCCATAACCATAGTTGTGTAGTATGAGTTGGGCGAGCCGATAAGATTTGCAAATATTTTAGAGCCGAAAAACATTATAACGGCAGAAATAATACCAACCAAAAACAGAAGTCTTTTTGCGACTGAAAATATAACTTCGGATTTTTTGTAATCCTTATTTGCTTCGGTTTCTGCAATCATTTTTGAAATAGCAACAGGAAGACCTGCGGTTGATATTACAAATAAAAGATTGTATACCGTATAAGAAGCGCTGTAAACTCCTATTCCTGCTGTTCCTAAAATAAAACGGTCAAGCGGAATTTTATATACTGCGCCGATTAATTTTACGATTAAATTCGATACTGCGATAATAAGCGCGCCTGTGACAAAGCTGGTTTTCTTTTGTGACAAATTATATCAGACCTTTCAATTTCATTCTTTTCCATCTTCTATTATACAATATTATATTGTTTTTGGTCAAGTATAAATGCAAAATTTTTTGAAAAAATTTTAAAAAACTATTGACAAGACTACAAATATAGTCTATAATATAACTACAAAAGTAGTCATAACTAAGGAGAAAATAAAAAATGTCCAGAAAAACAATAACAGAATCAGAATATGAAATTATGAAAATCTTATGGGAAAAGAAAAATCCTGTAACATTGGGAGAGATACTGAAGCAGCTTGGAGATAAATGGGCAAGAAACACAGTCGGAACTATGCTCACAAGGCTTTGCGAAAAGGGAGTTACAGCATACGAAATAAAAGGGAAGTCGTATTTATATTATGCTGTTCTCGAAAAAAAAGATTATAGCCACGATGAAACAAAAACATTTCTTGAAAAGCTTTATGACGGCTCGGTGGGGAAGATGGTTGCTTCTTTATATGAAAATAAACAGATAACCGAAGACGAAATAGAAATGCTGAGAAAAATAATAGACGGGACAGAAAAAAATGATTAAAGGCTTTTTTGATACTCTTTTTCTTCTCAGCATTTTTGGAAGCATACTTATTTTAATTATTCTTGTAATTAAACCGCTTTTTATAAAAAAGCTTCCTTGCATATTTCAAAAATCAATCTGGATAATTATATGCTTTTGCATGGTGATACCTTTCTGGAAGCTTATTCCTGAAAATGAGATTTTTGTTTTTGACAGAATGAAAATTACCGAATATGCAGAAACAGTCGGAATTACAGAAGAAGTTAATGAAAACATAACAGTAAAAGCAGAAGAAAAAGAAAATAAAAAAACTAATATCGGCATAATTTTTGCTTGCATATATTTTTTAGGAGCAGGTATGTTTTTGATATGGGTTTTTTTAAGCTACATAATTTTTTTAAGAAAAAAGAAAAAGGGGAGCATTGAGCTTCCGTATAACGAAAGCTTTGAGGAGGTGAAAAAGGAGCTTAATATAAAAAGGCATATAAGACTTCGTGCTTCGGCCGACGCGATGTCTCCCATGCTTGTAGGGGGAATATTTCCTGTTGTGTATATTCCTAAGATAAATAATAAAGAAAAAGAAAAAATGATATACCGACATGAGCTTACGCATTACAAAAACAGAGACCTCTATTTAAAATGGTTTTCTCTTTTTGTAAACGCGCTTCATTGGTTTAATCCGCTTTCGTATGTTCTTAGCTCGAATATATCGGAAGTATGTGAGCTTTCGTGTGATATATCTGTTATAAAAAGATTAAATGAAGAAGATAAAAAGCTTTATATGAATACAATTTTAGAATTAGTAGAAAAAGAAAGGAAGAAATAAATTGTTTGAAAAATTTTATACAACTCAGATGAGCTCGGACTCAAAAAAATTGAAATACAGATTTTTAAAAATTACGGAAAAGAAAAACGCTTTCTCATCTTTAGTAACGCTTTTGGTATGTGTTTTGTTTATGACAGCCGCAGTTTTTACGAATTTTGCATTTGCTGCTTTGGACGATTCCAATACAAATATCACAATAACAAATAACGGCGAAAAAATAGAATTTATTGAAAATCACCCTTTTTATAAAGACGGTGTTGTATATGTTCCTTTAAGAGAATTTGCTGAAAAAATCGGAGTGCTTGACTATAATGAAAATAATAAAAGTATGATTGAGTGGAACGACGGAATTGTTCTTATGAATTTTTCATCATACAGCGAAAAGCTTGGGGATATTCTTTTTTCTTACAAGCTGGAAATAGGGGATTGCGGGCTTATTGTAAATCCAAAGGAGTTTACGAAGGTTGACAGGGGAGATGTAGTCGGTGTGAGAAAAACGATGAATACCCCGCCGATAATAAAAAACGACCGTACCTTTGTGCCTTTTGAATACATTTCGTATATATCAAACCGTTTTAATACAGGGATTATGAGTGAGAAATACAATGTCAGCTTCACAACCTTTGAAATGGCACATCCCTGTCCTGATTATAGCAGCATTTCTCAAGGCTACGGAAAAAGAATTCACCCAATCACAAAAGAGGAAAAGCTTCATAACGGAGTCGATTTTGCAGCGCCGAAGGGCAGTAATGTATATTCAGCTTACGATGGAGTTGTCGTATCGACAGGTTATGATTTAAATAAAGGACATCACATTTTAATTGAAAATGAAAACGGAATTGAAGCGGAATATCACCATCTTGAAGCAATTGTGGCTTCATCAGGGCAGACGGTTAAAAAAGGTGAGCTTATAGGGCTTGTAGGTATGACAGGAAATGCCACAGGACCTCATCTTCATTTTGAGCTAAAAATAAACGGAGAAAATGTAAATCCTGAAGAATATGTAAAATAAAAATATGGAGCTGAAATTTTCAGCTCCATATTTTTTTAATTTATGTTATTCAAAAAATTCTCTGCATTTTCTATTGATTTTTCAACTGCCTCGGGAGCAGGTCCGCCGTAAACCTTTCGTTCGTTTACGCAGGTTTCAAGAGAAATAGCGTTATAATAATCCTGGTCGATAAGCTCGGAAAAATCTTTTAATTTTGAAAGTGGTATTTCGTCAAGGGCAAGCGAATTTTCTATACAGTAGCTTACCATTTCGCCGATTATTCTGTGAGCGTCTCTGAATGGTACGCCTTTTTTTACAAGATAGTCAGCAGCGTCTGTTGCATTAGTGAAGCCGCCTTTTGCGTTGTTTTTCATTCTGTTTTTATTTACCGTCATTGTTTCAATCATTTTTGAGAAAATAGGTAAGCTCATTTTTACGGTTTCATATGCGTCAAACAAAGCTTCCTTGTCCTCCTGCATATCCTTGTTATACGCAAGCGGAATACCTTTTAAAACGGTTAAAATAGTGATAAGGTCACCGTATACTCTGCCTGTTTTTCCTCTTGTCAATTCTGCAATATCAGGATTTTTTTTCTGAGGCATAATGCTTGAGCCTGTCGAATATGCGTCATCAAGTCTGATAAGCGAAAATTCATCGCTGCACCATAAAATTATTTCCTCGGAAATTCTTGATAAGTGCATCATAATCATAGACATATCAAAAATAAATTCAGCAACAAAATCTCTGTCGGAAACACCGTCTAAGCTGTTTTCGGTTACATTTTTAAAACCGAGCAAATCTGCAACATAGTGTCTGTCAAGAGGGTAGGTAGTTCCTGCAAGCGCACCTGAGCCGAGCGGCATATAGTCCATTCTGTCATATGCGTCACATAATCTTTCGTAATCTCTCTTAAACATCTGAAAATATGCCATAAACCAATGACCTAATGTTATAGGCTGTGCCTTTTGCAGATGTGTGTAACCGCTTGTCACGGTGTTTGTGTGGTCTTTTGCAAGCTTAAGAAGAATTGAAAGCAGATTTTTTAGCTCGTCTTTTATATCGTTGACAGCTTTTTTTGTGTACATTCTTACATCGAGCGCAACCTGGTCGTTACGGCTTCTGCCCGTGTGAAGCTGTTTTCCGATATCCTTAAGCCTTTCAATCAGAATTGTTTCTATGTTCATATGAATATCTTCAGCTTCATATGAAAACTCAATTTCTCCCGATTTTATTTCTTCAAGAATTTTTTTAAGCTCCGAAACTATTTTTTCTGAGTTTTCCTGTGGGATAATATTCTGCTTTCCGAGCATTGTAACATGAGCAATACTGCCTGTGATATCCTCTTCAAACATTTTGCAGTCAAAGGAAATTGAGCTGTTGAAATCGTCAACCGCCTTATCCGTTTCCTTGTTAAATCTTCCGCCCCATAATTTCATATATTTTAGTCTCCTTTACTGTTGTAATGATATAGGATAAGCTTTTGTATAAGGTTTGTTAGTGTCATCGCCCCATACGAAAATTTTAGCTTCTGTTGCGTTTGAGTCAGGTGTCAGCAATAAATAGCTGCTTGCATTTTTTATTTTATAAAAATCATAATTCAACATTTTTCCGTCTTTATCGTAAATAACTGCATAAGCGGTATGGTTGTCAATATGATTTTCTAATTTTATATCAAATGTCCAAAGACGAGCGTTTTTTGTGAAAGTAACATCAGGAAGCTTCATATCCCATACAGCATACAAAGTTAAATCGCTGTCGGTTGTATATGTATCTTTCGGCTGATATTCAGCGACAGTTGCATTTTTTGTGGTTGCCCAGCCTAAAAATTCATATCCCGCTCTTGTTGGTGTAACATCTGATAAAACAATATCTGTTCCTTTTACTTTTTCGGAAGCAGCAGGCGCATTTTCACCACCGTTTGCATTATAGGTTATATTGTAAATTTTTCCGTATTCGTATTCTGTCGGATTAATAACATTCCAAACTGTGCTTATATTAACATTTTTCCATTCTTCTTCAGTTCCTTTATAGTAAATAACAGGGCAATCAGCGAAGTTGAAAATTCTGTCTCCAATTTTTTCAAGGCTTCTTGGAAATACTATGCTTTCAATATTATGCACATCTGAAAATGCGTAATTACATACGGTAGTTATGGTATCAGGTAATACAAGCTGTCCTGAAAATGTTGTTGGAATACGGATAACGGTAGTTTTTTCTTTGTCATAAAGAACTCCGTTTTCAACAGTATATAAACTGTTATTTTCATCAACCGTTATAGCGTTAAGCTGTTGCATATCGGCGCAAGTTGTAAATATAGCCGATATGTCATGTGAAGGATTTCCGAGATTAATAGCTTCAATCAAAGAGCCCATAAGTATTCCCGAGCCGATGGTATTGACAGATGAAGGAATATTTATGGTTTTTATGCTTGTATATGAAAAAGCATTGCCTTTGATTGTATCAAGAGTTGTCGGTAAAGTTATACTTTGAACAGGCGCGGCATAAAAAGCATTGTTTCCTATTCCGGTAATTCCTTCATTGACTATAACATTTTTTATATCGTCACGATAGTGCTTATATCCTTCGGTATCACTTGAGTTATCTCCGTAAACAGAACCTGTACCGCTGATAACAAGGCTACCGTCATAATATAATACCCAGCTCATATCTGTATTCGGGTGCTTGCCCTTTGCTTTTACGCCATCGGGCATTTCCCATACAGCGTAAAGTGTTGAGTTATCCGAAAGTGTAAAAGAATCTCCGGATTGATATGTTACAAATGTATCGTATTTATAAGTTCCCCAGCCATAGAAGGTATATCCGCTTCTTATTGGAGCGGTAGAAGGAATTGTTACATCCGAGCCTGATGGTCCGACAACGGGGATAACACCGAACTCACCGCCATTAGCATCAAATGAAAGTGATTTTACATAATTCACAGTTGCATTGGTCAGTTTTGTGTTACCGCTGCTGATGCTGTTCCATTGTGTCTCAGTTCCTACAAAATTCACAGTTGAAAGCTTATTGCAATATGTGAATGCATTTGTTGCAACAGAGGAGGGAATGGCAGAAAAAGTGATAGTATGGAGCGTATTACAATTATAGAAGGCTTCAGTAGAAATACTGGTTGCGGCTACAGTAATTGTTTTGAGCTCTATGCAATTTTCAAAAGCACTTTCGTTAATTGAAGTCACATTTGTCATTTCGACATTTGTGAGCTTTTTACAATTGAGAAATGAAAATTTTCCGATTGATGTTGTCTTTGCCGGAGTTCTTACACTATTCAAATTGCTGCCTCTGAAAGCATATTGACCAATGGAACCCAAACTTCCGGGTAACGATACGCTTGTTGCATAGGATCCATCAAAGGCATAAGCACCGACTGTGGTTATTCCTTCTCCCAAGGTTATGGATTTTGTTGTGCTTTTGTAAGTATACCAAGGATAGAGTGAACCGTTTGTAGTTGAAGCATTCGGATTACAGGTCAGTATTCCTTCACCGGTTATGCAAAGCTCACCATCAGAGTATAATGTCCACTCAAAGCTGTCACCCCAATATCCGTTAAATGTTCCGCTTGCTGTAGTTGTTCTTATGTCAGCCTGTACACAGATTGTTGAGAGTATCATAAATAGGGTCAAAATGAGTAAAATAATACTTGTTTTTTTCATATTTTTTTAGTCTCCTTTACTGTTGTAATGATATAGGATAAGCTTTTGTATAAGGTTTGTTAGTGTCATCGCCCCATACGAAAATTTTAGCTTCTGTTGCGTTTGAGTCAGGTGTCAGCAATAAATAGCTGCTTGCATTTTTTATTTTATAAAAATCATAATTCAACATTTTTCCGTCTTTATCGTAAATAACTGCATAAGCGGTATGGTTGTCAATATGATTTTCTAATTTTATATCAAATGTCCAAAGACGAGCGTTTTTTGTGAAAGTAACATCAGGAAGCTTCATATCCCATACAGCATACAAAGTTAAATCGCTGTCGGTTGTATATGTATCTTTCGGCTGATATTCAGCGACAGTTGCATTTTTTGTGGTTGCCCAGCCTAAAAATTCATATCCCGCTCTTGTTGGTGTAACATCTGATAAAACAATATCTGTTCCTTTTACTTTTTCGGAAGCAGCAGGCGC